>JBOHIT010000555.1:0-4398 GCA_050726155.1 Bradyrhizobium sp. | reverse complement strand
TCTTATCCCACTGGATGCGGGACACGACGGGACCGATGGTGGTGCCTTCCGCGCGGGGATCGCCGGCCTTGGTCTTGTCGGCGACGCCCTTGGCGATCGCGGCCACTTCCTTCATCTTCGACAGCGGCACGATCATCCGCGACGGCGCGTTGCACGACTGGCCGGAGTTGTTGAACATGTGCATGACGCCACCGGTTACGGCCTTGGTGAGGTCGGCGCCTTCCAGGATCACGTTCGGCGACTTGCCGCCGAGTTCCTGGCTGACGCGCTTGACGGTCGGTGCCGCGCGCTTCGCGACATCGACGCCGGCGCGGGTCGAGCCGGTGAACGAGATCATGTCGATATCCGGGTGCTCGCTCATGGCAGCACCCACCTCGGGGCCGAGGCCGTTGACGAGGTTGAACACGCCCTTCGGCACGCCGGCTTCATGGAGGATTTCCGCGAAGATCAGCGCCGAGGTCGGGGTGAATTCCGACGGCTTCAGGATCATGGTGCAGCCGGCGGCGAGCGCGGGCGCCACCTTGCAGGCGATCTGGTTCAGCGGCCAGTTCCACGGCGTGATCATGCCGATGACGCCGACCGGCTCACGCAGCACGGTTGCGGTGCCGACGCTTTCCTCGAAATGATAGTTCTTCAGCACTTCCAGCGTGGAGGCGATGTGGCCGAGGCCGGCGCCGGCCTGCAGCCGTTCGGCCATAGGGAGCGGCGCGCCCATTTCGTCGGACACGGCGGCGCCGATATCCTTCATGCGGCCCTTGTAGATTTCGATGATCTTCTCGAGCAGCGCGACGCGCTCTTCGCGGCTGGTCTGCGAGAAGGTCACGAAGGCGCGCTTGGCGGCAGCGACGGCCTTGTCGAGATCGGCCTTCGAGCCGAGCGCAACTTCATACATCGGTTCTTCGGTCGCCGGATTGACGACGGGCGTGGACTTCTTGACGGCGGGATCGACCCAGGCGCCGTCGATGTAGAATTGCATGCGATTGACCATCGGAAACCTCGTTATTTCACAGGGCGGAAGGATAAAGGGAACGGGGGCGTTCGGCAGGCATCCTTGCACGAAAATCCCGGCAATTGAACCCGCCATATGCGGGATGCCGCGTTGCGGCAGGCCCCGGATATAAGGTCAGTGGCGTGACGGATGCAAGGCGGTTGCTTCCGTCGCCCCGGCGAACGCCGGGGCCCATACGCCGTGAATTCTCGTTCTGGTACGTTGGTAGACACCTTCTAAAACAACAACTGCCGCGGAGTATGGGCCCCGGCTCAAGGCCGGGGCGACGACTCACACCGCCATTTTCCGATGCCGGATCGGGGCACCCACCGTGAGGCTTTCGGCCGCATCAATGATGGCGTTGGCGTCCATGCCGTGGTGGCGGTAGAGGTCGGCGATGGTGCCGGTCTGGCCGAACTGTTCGACGCCCAGCGCCTCTACCCGATGCCCGCGCACGCTGCCGAGCCAGCCGAGTGCGGCCGGATGGCCGTCGATCACGCTGACGATGCCGCAGTCGCGCGGCAGCGGCGCCAGCAATTGCTCGATATGGCTGAGATGCGCCACGCCACGGCGATCGCGGCGCAACTTGCGCGCCGCGGTCCAGCCCGAATGCAGGCGGTCCGCCGAGGTCACCGCCAGCAGGCCGACATCGCGGTGGCTTTCGCCGATGAAGCCTGTCGCCTCGATCGCTTCCGGCGCGACCGCCCCGGTATAGGCGATCACGACGTCGCAGTTCGCCCCAGGCTTGCGCAGCCAATAGGCGCCGTCGGTGATGTCGCGCTGCAGGTCCGGCGTCATGATCCGCTGCGGCTGATCGATGGTCCGGGTCGACAGCCGCAAATAGACCGAGCCGCCCTCACCGCCTTCGCGCTGCATGTGCTCAAAACCCCAGCCCATGATCACGGAGAGTTCATCGACAAAGGCCGGCTCGAACGAGGCGAGACCATCCTGCGCGATGCCGATCAGAGGCGTCGCGATCGACTGGTGCGCACCGCCTTCCGGCGCCAGCGTAATGCCCGACGGCGTCGCCGCCACCATGAAACGCGCGTCCTGATAGCAGGCATAGTTCATCGCATCGAGGCCGCGCTGGATGAAGGGATCGTACAATGTCCCTATCGGCAGCAACCGCTCGCCGTTGATCTGGTGCGACAGGCCCAGCGCCGAGAGCATGATGAACAGGTTCATCTCGGCGATGCCGAGTTCGAGGTGCTGTCCCTTCGGTGAGAAATCCCAGTTGAAGGTCGAGGGAATCTTCTCCTGCCGAAACAAGTCGTGGTTTTCGGCCTTGGCGAACAGCCCGCGCCGGTTCACCCAGGCGCCAAGATTGGTCGACACCGTCACGTCAGGCGACGTGGTGACGATGCGCGAGGCCAGTTCGGTATCGCCGCGCGCCAGTTCGTTGAGCACCAGCCCAAAGCCCTGTTGTGTCGACATCTGCGCGGCCGGCTTGAAGGTCAGCCGTTCCGGCACGTCGATCACAGGCGCCGTCAGCCGCCGGCGACCCTCGGCATTGAACGGCGCTTCCGCCAGAAACGTTTCGAGCTTCGCCACATCCTGCGACAAGCCTTCGAACTTCTCCCATTCATGGCCGGGGCGGATGTTCTGCGACGCGCGCCATTTCTCCATCTGCGTGACCGTCATCAGGCCGGCATGGTTGTCCTTGTGGCCCTGCATCGGCAGCCCGACGCCCTTGACGGTGTAGGCGATGAAGCACACCGGACGATCATGGTCGATCGACTCGAAGGCATCGATCATGCTGGTCATGTCGTGTCCGCCGAGATTGGACATCAGTGCCAGCAATTGCTCGTCGCTGCGGCGGTCGATCAATTGCGACACCGGGCCCTGGTCGCCGATGTCGTCCTGCAGATGTTTTCGAAATGCGGCGCCGCCCTGGAAACACAGCGCGGCATACATCTGGTTCGGGCAATTATCGATCCAGCGCTTCAGCGCCTCGCCGCCGGGCTCGGCGAACGCCGCCTGCATCAGCGTGCCGTATTTCACGATCACCACGTCCCAGCCGAAATTGCGGAACATGGATTCGAATTTTTCCCACAGCCCTTCGCGCACCACGGCGTCCAGGCTCTGGCGGTTGTAGTCGACCACCCACCAGGTGTTGCGCAGGCCATGCTTCCAGCCCTCGAGCAGCGCCTCGAAGATGTTGCCCTCGTCCATTTCGGCGTCGCCGACCAGCGCGATCATCCGCCCTTCGGGACGGTCTTTCATCCAGCCATGCGACTTGACGTAATCCTGCACCAGCGAGGAAAACAGCGTTTGGGCCACGCCGAGACCGACCGAGCCCGTCGAGAAATCGACGTCGTCGGTGTCCTTGGTGCGCGACGGATAGGATTGCGCGCCCTTGAACCCGCGAAAATTTTCCAGCTTCTCGCGGCTCTGGTGCCCGAACAAATACTGGATGGCGTGGAACACGGGACTGGCATGCGGCTTCACCGCGACGCGGTCTTCCGGCTTCAGCACCGAGAAATACAGCGCCGACATGATGTTGGCGAGCGACGCCGACGAGGCCTGATGGCCGCCGACCTTGAGGCCATCGGCATTGGACCTGACGTGATTGGCATGATGGATGGTCCACGACGACAGCCAGAGCACCTTGCGCGCCAGCGCGGACAGTAATTCAAGGCGTGCGGGCTCGATCGGCATGGGGTGCTCCGGACTTAAAGGGTCAGGACCAAATTTTACCGGGCATCAGGTTCCCAGAAATCTCAAATTTCCGCAACATACCTGCCAAGATTGGGATAAAACGCCAATCCGAGCCCCATTATGCGGAGTTCATTCCAATGCACGCCCTCGACGCCATCGACCGCAAGATTCTCAGCCTGCTGCAATCCGACAGCCGCATGACCATGCAGGAGCTGGCCGATCAGGTCGGGCTCTCGGTCTCGCCCTGCCACCGCCGGGTCAAATTGCTCGAAGAGCGCGGCGTCATCACCCGCTATATCGCCACCGTCGACCAGAAATCGCTCGGCTTGCATGTCAGCGTCTTCATTTCGATCAAGCTGGCGCGGCAGAAGGAGGAAGACCTCAACCGCTTTGCCAAGGCGATCTCGAAATGGGACGAGGTGCTGGAATGCTACCTGATGACCGGAAACCGCGACTACCTGCTGCGCGTCGTCGCGGCGGATCTCGCGTCCTATGAAACGTTCCTGAAAACCAAGCTGACCCGGCTGGATGGTATTGCCTCGATCGAGTCGAGCTTTGCGCTGAGCCAGGTGAAATACTCGATCGCGCTGCCGGTGTGAGGTGATACTCATCTCGCGACATCCCATCTTTCGTCGTCCCGGCGAACGCCGGGACCCATAATCCCGATCATCTGTTGTTGAAGGAAGCCGTCGACCATCTGCATCTTACTATTTCGGCCGCGGCGTATGGGTCCCGGCCTTCGCCGGGACGAC
>JBOHIT010000554.1:0-9924 GCA_050726155.1 Bradyrhizobium sp. | reverse complement strand
GTGCCGGCTTCACCGGCCACACGCGCGGCTCATCGACAGACCAGGAATTTTCGAAACACCCACCCCATCGGGCGGGAAGCGGCATTGGAAATGTAGGCCCACTCCTTGCCGTTTTCGCTGGTCTGGTCCGAAATGCGAATACGCTCGCCGTTGGCGATCTTGCCGACGACTTTTCCGTTCGGTGATGTCCGGATGTTGAGGGGCGTTCCGGTTGGGTCGGCGACGACGCACACATTGCGGTCCTTATCCGATCCACCCGACTGCAATTCAGGCCTTATGCCGGGTACTTTCAGCGTTTCGGTCAACGCAGCCCCCATCCATGCCTCCATCATCGGCGGCATTGTTCCGCAAGCCCAGGACGAGAGCAATAGGCGCAAACAGCGGCACACCGCGATTACCGCGTGAAGCCGTCGATCGACTTTACTCATTAGACTTTAACGGTTCACGGACTTCCGGCACGCAATGAAGCAGAGACGGAAGGCCGCTTTCCGAAACGCAAATGTCGGGACCGGCGTTTGCGAAACGTCCTCGGAAGTGGCCTAATCCGGCTGCCACTCAGGGAGATATCGATGCTTTACGCCATTCTGGCCTACCACGTGGAAGCCGAGTTGATGTCCTGGACGCCGGAACAGGATGCCGCTGTCATGACCGAGATGCTTCGGGTTCACGGCGGCTTGAACGAAAAACAATTGCTGGGGCCATCGGCGCGACTGGGCACGACGGGCAAGGCGCACACCTTGCGCGGTCCGGGCGCAGGAATGGTGATCGACGGGCCGTTCGCCGAAACCAAGGAGCAGTTGCTGGGGTTCCATATCGTGGACTGCGCCGATGAGGATACAGCATTGGCGGTGGCCGGCGAGCTGCGCAAGGTCAATCCGACCGCGGTGTACGAGATCCGCCCGATCGCGCTCTATATCCCCGGCAAGCCGGTCCCGACCACGCAAGACCCGGACGCCATCGGCAGAGACGGCACGCGAGGCTGGGGTTTTGCGGGTCCGGACAGCCCGCGAATCAAATAGGTGGCGGGCCGTCTTGCTGCGGTCGTCGATTCAAACGATGCGAATTACGCGTGACAATGCACTTGATCGACGAGACTTCATTTAGTGCCTGTCACCGTGGCGCACCGCGCCGCGGAAACAGGCAGCCGTGTTTGCCGTCATTGCGCGCCAGGCGTTTTGAAAAAGGACGGCTTGAAGCAATTCACGCCATCCGGCGCTGCCGGATCCGCTCCCACACCGAGATCAATGCGATGATCATACCGATGATCCAGGGAAGTTCGGCGCCATGGACGTCGACTCTCAGCAGCACCGCGAGAATGCTGGTGTACAACGTGAGCAATTTTGCCATTCCGCCCTGCCCGAACAACGACAACAGAAACGGCAGGAACAGGATGAAGAGCGTGGTGAGAGTGACGTCGGCCATGGGAAAAGAATTGTCAGGCGAGGCCGGTCAGAAACCGCAGAGATTGACCGATCGCGGGCGCGCGCCGTGGCGGCTTTCGACGATTCGCTCGCCGCCGTTGACGGCCGAGCTGCCATAATAGCGGTGGTGGCCGGAGACATCGTGCCAATCGCCGGGCTGCGACGTCGCGGGCGACCGGTTGGCGTCGCAGATAATCGTGGCTGGCGCGCGTTGCATGACCGTCTCCGTGGATGATGCGCAGTTCCTGCGTTCTGCTCATCAGTCGTGCACTTCCCACAACGCGTTCAAACGGGTTCGGATATATCGTGTTTCCGGAAGGTTTCGTGGGCGGCCGTTTTCGGAAATGCAAATGTCGGGACCGGCATTTTGGGAAACGTCCCCGGACGTGGCCCATTCCGGCCGCTGCCTGAAGGAGATATCGATGCTTTACGCCATTCTGGCCTACCACGTGGAAGCCGAGGTGATGTCCTGGACGCCGGAGCAGGATGCCGCCGTCATGACCGACCTGCTCAGGGTTCACGACCGCCTCAACGCAAAAAAGCTGCTGGGACCGTCGGCGCGGCTGGGGGCGACGGGCAAGGCCCGGACCTTGCGGGGACCGGGCGCCGGAATGGTGATCGACGGGCCGTTCGCCGAAACCAAGGAGCAGTTGCTGGGGCTTTACGTCGTCAATTGCGCCGATGAGGACGCAGCCCTCGCTGTGGCCCGCGACCTGCGCAAGGTCAATCCGTCGGCGGTCTACGAGATCCGCCCGATCGGGCTTTATATTCCAGGCGAGCCGTTCCCGATCACGGAAGCTCCGGACGGCAGCGCGTGAGGGAGCGACGAGTGCGACGGAGGTTTGGCGATCGGCTCAGGCGGTTTGAGCTTTGCCTGGGCCCGCCTTCGCCCAAGAGGGCTTCGGCGAGGCAGCCTTCGCTGCGATGGAGGCTTGCCTAGCTGTAGCTGGCGGAGCCAGCGAAGGCTGGTGGGGGAAGAAGGACTCGAACCTTCGAAGTCATAAGACGGCTGATTTACAGTCAGCTCCCTTTGCCACTCGGGACACTCCCCCGTTTAACAGCATCGCAAACCCAACCGCGAATTGGCGGCGGATGAGGCCATGGATGACGTTAATACCGGGAGCCGATGGCGGACGCCCGGTCGGCGCGTTTATGGGCGAAGGGCGATGGCAAAGTCAACCAACGCAAGCCTCCAAAAAGGCCCCAAAGGGGAGCAAATTGCCATAATCCGGAACCCGTGAGACAAGCTGGCCCATGAGCGATCGCGACCGAAAGCCGCCGTTCCGCCGTGGCGGCGGTAAACCCTTCGAAAACCGGCGAAAATCCGCCGGCCGCCCGGTCTGGCGTGACCGGGACGCAAGCCCGGACGGGTCGGTGATTCTCTATGGCTGGCATACGGTTGCGGCGGCGCTGGCCAATCCCGAGCGCCAGATCCGGAAACTGTTCCTGACCGAGAACGCCGCAAGGCGGCTGGCCGACGAGAACATCGACACAAGGGTGCCGCCGGAAATCGTCCGTCCCAACACGATCGACGCCCGGCTCGGCCCCGACGCCGTGCACCAGGGCCTGCTGGCGGAGGCCGAGCCCCTGCCCTCGCCTGATATCGATGATTTGGCGCTGGAGGGCATCGTGCTGGTGCTCGACCAGATCACCGATCCGCACAATGTCGGCGCCATTCTGCGCTCGGCCGCGGCGTTCGCGGTCAAGGCGATCGTCACCACGGCACGTCACAGCCCCGAGGCGACCGGCGTACTGGCGAAGTCGGCGTCGGGGGCGCTGGAGATGGTGCCTGTCGTGACCGTGCAAAATCTCGCCCGCGCGCTCAACGAGCTCAACGATCGCGGCTTCATGACGGTTGGACTGGACAGCGAAGGCGGTGAGGATCTCGGCGCGGTCGTCTTGCAGCAACCGTTGGCGCTGGTGCTGGGGGCCGAAGGCAAGGGCCTGCGGCAATTGACACGCGACACCTGCAGCGTGGTGGCCCGCCTCGACATGCCCGGCGAGATCAAGAGCCTGAACGTCTCGAACGCCGCCGTGCTGGCGCTCTATATCGGCGCCACCAGGCTCGGCTTGATGAAATAGACAACGCCCGCTCGCATGATGCGAACGGGCGCCGATATCTCGTTCGAACTTTTTGGATCAGTAGCGGCCGAAACGCCCGACGCCGCGATAGCCGCCGCCGAAGCGCATGCCATAGCGTGCGCCGCCCTGATAGGCGTGACGGACGCCATAGCCATAACGTGCGCCGTAGCCATAACGAGCACCGAAGCCCACGCGGGCACGGTAGCCATAACGGGCAGCGTAGCCGTAACGGGCGCCATAGCCATAACCAGCCCCATAGCGGACGCCGGAACGGTAGCCGTAATAGGGACGATAGCCGGAGACGGTGCCCTCCCGATAAACCGGGGCCGGAGCCCAGGCGCCGGGACCGGAATAGGTCGGGCCCTGGTTGACGTAGTAATATTGCTCGATGGGATCGGCGAGACGCTCATAGCCCCAACCCACGCCACCGCAGGGATTGCAGCCCGACGAAGTGTAGGCCACGACCGGCGCGGCATAAACCGCCGGGGCGCAGCTGGTGTAGCCGCAGGCCATCGCGGGCGCAGCGGCCATCACGGCGACTGCCGCGACCAATCCTGAAATCAAATGACGCATTACTCTCTCCTGTTGGTGTTTTTTGCCTGCAGAATTTTCCTGCAAGTGTTCTTGTTAGCGTGGAAGGTTCTGTGGTCCCCGTAGCCTGTAGTCCGGCCGGCGGTCGTCGCGCGGCGCGTAAATGATCTCCGGCGGATCGACCGGCACGTTGGACTGCGCCGGCAACGGTGCCGACTGGGCAGACCAGGACTGGTGATAGCTTTCGGCGGGCTGCGGCAATTTGCGGTTCGCCGGCGGTTCGATTTCAAGGCGTCCGTAACCGGGTATGCGACCCGAGCTCGGATAATAATGACCCACGCGCGGAACCGGATCGATGTAGCGGCCACCGTAGACGGTCGGCTGCACATGCGTGCGCCTTTCAAGACCCCAATCGCCTTCGACCACCGAGTAGGATGCATCGACGCCGTTGATGATGACGGGCACGCCGGCGCGCCCGGGAATCACGATTTCAAAGCCGCCGCCGGCCAAAGCCGCTGAATTCGTCGCCATCAAAATTGCCAGTGTCACGCCAATGCGCATCGCCCGGAGCCCCGTTTTTCTCACCGGTAATCTAGTCGAACGGCCATCGTCAGGGGTTAAGGGGCCGGACCAAACTGCCGGTAAGGCTAACGCGCCAGCATCCCCTGCCGTTCAATTGCGAGCGAACGCGATCAGCAATCGTTAACGGGGCGGGCCCGACGCGGCGGGGCTCAGGCCAGCAGGTTTTCGACGATCGTCATGACGCCGATCCCGATGGTGACGATGCCGACCGCACCCTGCAGGCCGCGATTAGCCCAGGTCAGCCAGCGCGCGGACGCCGCCAGCGGCACCGCAATGATGGTGGACAGCGCGCCCATGCCGATCATCGAGCCGACCCCGAACAGCGCGATATACCCGAGCCCGACCGCCGGACTGGACACCTGCGACACCGTGAGCATCAACAGCGCCGCCGAGCCCGCCATGCCGTGCATCAGACCCACCAGCAGCGTGCGCCAGCGAAAACCATGTACATGGGCGTGCGCGGTGCGCCGATGCGGCGTGGTTTCGCCGGCATGGCTGTGGGCGTGAAGATGCACGGTGCCGTCGCCATGGCCGTGCTGGTGGAAATGCACGCGGTCGCGCCACAGCCGCCACAGCACATGGGCGCCGAGACCGACCAGCATGATCCCGACCGCGGTCTCGATCGGCCGCGCCAGGCTTTCCGGAATCGCACGGCCGAGCAGGATGGCGCAGCCGGCGAACACGAACAAAGTGAGCGTGTGGCCGAGCCCCCAGGTCAGCCCGTGCTTGACGATGTCACCGACATGGCTGCGGCGCGCGGCGATGCTGGAGACGGCGGCGATATGATCGGCTTCGAGCGCATGCTGCATGCCCAGCAAAAACCCAAGCCCCAAAATTCCGAACATACGCCCCCTGCCTTCCGTCATTGCGAGCCAACGGGTCGCGCGAATGCGCGCCCCGTTGGCTCGCAATGACGTTTTCGAATTTCGTTATGACACTGCTCGACCTGATTGTCAGAGGCAATATTCACGCCTGATTAGTATCTTCGGAAAACACTTCATCGAACAGGCTCCGCATCGCTGCCCAGGAGCGGCGATCGGCCTGTTCGCTGTAGAGCGCGGTGCGCATCATCGAACCGTCTGCAGCGGGATTGGTGAAGCCATGCAGCGTGTTGCCGTAGCTGATGAGCTGCCAGTCGCGCACGGCGCCCTCGCGCATCTCGTTCTCGAAGGCTGCGACCTGATCCGGCGGCGCCAACGGGTCCTCCGCGCCGGTCAGGACCAGCACGCTGGCTTTCACGCGGCCGGATGGCGCCGGTATTTTCGTCGTCAGCACGCCGTGGAAACTGACGACTGCCTTGAGGTCCGCACCCTCGCGCGCGAGTTCCAGCACCACCGAACCGCCGAAGCAGAACCCGATCGCCGCGAGCCGCGTTGCATCGACCTCTGGCAATGCTGCGAGCGTCGAGAGCGCGGCGCGGCCGCGGCTGCGGAGTTTTTCCGGCTCGGCGCGCAGGCCGCCAACGAGGGTAGCGACCTCCTGCAAATTAGTTGCCTGGCGCCGGTCGCCGAACATATCGGCGGCGAGCGCGACATAACCGAGCTCCGCCAGACGCCGCGCGCGCTCCATCGCGAATTCGCCGAGCCCCACTCCCTCGTGAAACACCAGCACGCCCGGGCGCGGTGCCGCGGCATCGTCGTTCCAGGCGAGATAACCGCGCAAATTGACATCGTCGCAGCGGTAATCGAGGTCACGCGTCGGCATCAAAACTCCGGGAATTCAACAGGCGGGAGCAGGAACTTCACACCGGTTTGAACGCAGCACAACCCCGAAAGCGGAACATCGGCCGCCGCCATCGGTTGGTGCGCATCACCCTGTCAGGAGCACACGTATGACACGATTGAAGATACTCGGCGCCGCTGCGATCCTCGCATCCGCGCTGGCAAGCCCCGCCATGGCGCAACAGGTCATCTACAACCCCGGCTATTGCGCGCAGTTCTATCCGAACGCCAACTGCCAGAATTTGGGACCAGGAAATCCCTATACCGGCAGCTATCAGCGTCAGGCCTATCGGCAGAATGGCGACTGGCAGAACAGCTATAACCGCTACGACGATCGCGACCGCGGCTTCTGGCCGGCTGATGTCGCAGCCGGCGTGGTCGGCGGCGCCGTCGGCACCGCGGCCGCCATTGCCACCGCCCCGATCGGCGGCGACGAATATGCCCGCCGCAACGGCTTTGTCTGCGTGCCCGGCACCCTGTTCCGCGGTGAAGACGGCCGCCGGCATCTCTGCCAGTAGCGCCAGGCGTGTTGTGTGACGGAAAAGGCGGCCGAAAGGCCGCCTTTTTTCGTGCACCGGCGCGTTGAAAGCGGGTTTCGGGGTGCTGGCCCTTTGCGGACAAGTCTGGTATTCGAGCCGCCGAAGATCAGCGGAATCGCACGTTAATTGTGCTGGCCCGCCCTCGCTTCAATTCGCCGGTTTAGCTCAGCGGTAGAGCAGCGGTTTTGTAAACCGAAGGTCGGGAGTTCGATCCTCTCAACCGGCACCATCACATCAGCATCCAGCGCCGTATCAGCCACGCCAGCCCGAGCGCTGACATCATGACGCAGAAGCCGGGCACGTCCACGGCGTGTTCGGAAAGCGCAGGCGCGCCGTCCGGCAATCTTGAAAATGGATTCCAGCTTGGCGAATACGATTTTGAAGCGCACGCTTTCCGGCAAGCAAGATCAGAAACTAACCCCGATGAGATCCTGTGAGCCGCAAGGTGTTTGACGACATCTTTCTTCTCACTGCGAGCTTTTTTATTTTGATGAATATGCGGCGCGCGATTCTATCTCTCGCCAACATCCCAAATCTTTCCCGTGGCTTACGATGTGCGCGGCGTTAACGCGAAATCAAAATCGCAAGACGTTCTCCATCACGACGCAGTTGACGGCGAGTCGCAAATCAGAATCTGTAGGATCATTCCTTCGGAGCGCGCCGTGCAAGATCCTTTTACTGATTTCATGACGGGTAAGCTTTCAGAACGTCACGCCAAACAGGACCGGCGCATTTACGCGATGATGTATTTCGGCATCATGGCCTTGATTGTGCTGGCGATCGTCAACCTGTTCATCTGAGCAGGCAAAGAAAAAGGCCCGGATTGCTCCGGGCCTCCTTCCTTACCAACCGTTGTAGTAGCGATAGCCGCCACGTCGATAGTAGCGCGGGCCATCATCGTAATAGGCATACGGTCCACCGCCGTAGTAGCCGTACCTCGGGCCATAAGCATATCCGTTGTTGTAAGCATTGGCCGCCGCTGCCGCGCCTAGCACGCCTGCAGCCACGCCGAAACCGATCGCAGCGTTACGCCCACCGCGGGCTTCGGCCGGGGAGTTCACCACAGCGGTTGTCGCAAGTGCGGCAATCGCTGCGAGAGCAAGTCCGATCTTTCGCATGTGCGCTCCTTTCCGTTGCAGGGTTAACGCCTGGCGCGCGACACTGTTGCAGGAACCTGCCCGCGTTAATTTTTCAATTTTTGCGAAACCGATTTGTGTTCCGGTGATTCAATCGGGTCCCGGAAACCAAAGGCTCGGTGGCCTGTTCGGTGGAGACCAGCGGTCGCTGGCGAAGTGACTGCGGCCATCAACCGATGGCGGGCCTACTCGACATCCGGCGCCCTCGGACTTTTGTCCGGCCGGTTCGGCGCATCCACCTGGGATTTGAGTTCGGCGGCCTTCTCGACCAGACCCGCCGCCACATTGGGATCGGTAACCGTCTGCGCGAATTTGAGAAGCGTCGTTGCCTGACGCGTTAGATACTGCTTGCCCGCCACTGCCGTCGTCTCC
Organism: Bradyrhizobium sp.; assembly: GCA_050726155.1. GTDB lineage: Bacteria > Pseudomonadota > Alphaproteobacteria > Rhizobiales > Xanthobacteraceae > Bradyrhizobium. The sequence continues at coordinate 1,540 of JBOHIT010000554.1, read as the reverse complement.
GAATTATCAGACCCGCAGACGTTACGTTGCAACGCGGGATTCGTTCCGGGCGCTGTGTTACGAAGTGAACATTTAATCTTTGTTCCATTGTTCCGCATTTCCTGCCTGCGGCATTTTGGGTTCCCGCTGGTTCTGGGAACCAACCCCGCCTGCTCACGTTTTTCCCGCATGAGAATTCGGGAAGAGAACTGCAATCTGGTTTTGCTCGCCAGCGTCACGCTGGTCAGCGTTGTGATCGCGGGCGGCGCCGCCCTGTTGCAACCGGCCACCGCCGCGAGCAAGAGCAGGCCGGTCTATGCCGCCGTCGCGGCGCCTTCGTCATCGGCCGCAGCGGCATCGCCGTCGACCAACGCAGCGTCGTCATCGGCGTCGGAGAGGAAACCGGCCCACCTCGTCGACCTAACTCCGGTCCGCGTGGTCGGTGCGCCGTTCGTGCCTAACACCAATCCGCGCGAGCGCTAAACCTGGGTCGGGCTACCGTGCTGCGAGCCGGGCTCATCTTACTTCGCATGGGGTTGTTTACTTCGCATGGGGTTGTTTTCGATATTTTATGTCCCGGCCCCGGGTGTCTCCCTTTTGTCACCTCGCAGGCGAATCGAGTGCCTTCATTAGCCAAGTTCAGAACTCGCCCTTGATTTCACAAATGCCTTTTGCTGGAGTTACTTGGGGTGAGGTGTGTGATGAAGTGGATGAAAGAACGCGACCTGCTGATCGCCCAGACGATGGCCTTCGTGCAATCCGTGACCGGGAAGAAGCCGGACCTGGGCATGAAATCTGACGCTGTTGCGTCTTTCGAGGCCTCCGACCCACTGCCGCAGGTGGCCGCGGCCGCGCCAATGCCTGACATTGAGGCAATGCTGGCTGAACCGATTGTTGTCCCCGTCGAACCGCGCAAGCCGGCAGCCATCGCCCGGATCGAACCCAAGGTCGACGTCCAGTCCGAGATTCGCGCCCGCGTCGCCAATTTCCGCGCCCACCAGGAGCGCTTCAGCCGGGAGCGCGAGGCCTATTGCAGCGCCACCATGGCCAAGGTCCACGCCTCACTGCGTGAAGACCCGGTGCCGCCGCGGCTCGGCAAATAGCCGTCGGACGCTGCCTTACCGCTTGGCGATCTTGTCCAGCACCGGCAGCAGGTAGGTCAGAAACGTTTGCGGGTCTTCGCTCATCGGGAAGTGGCCGAGCCCCTTCATGATGGTGACCTCACAGCCCTTGATGCTGTTCGCCACATCAAGCGTTTCCTCCGGCGTGCAGGAATAATCATATTCACCTGACAACAGGAACAGCGGGCAGCGCCCGGTATCGATCTCCGCGACGCGGCCGCGGATATCGCCGTCGAGCTTGTAGAAATAAAGATCGCCTTTGAAGACGCCGGGTCCACCCTGCATATAGTGCCACAAGGTTTCCCAGCGCTCGCTGTCCGGCGCATCCGGCCCGACCAGGCCGGAGACGATGGCGCCGGCGACCTCGCCGCCATGCACATCGGCCCGGTGCAGAAAATTGAGATCGTAATAGGGATCGACATGCGCGCCGGCCTGCAGGC
>JBOHIT010000553.1:0-13476 GCA_050726155.1 Bradyrhizobium sp. | reverse complement strand
ATAAGCCGTAAAGCCATTGCGCAGGGAATGTCGGATGTTCTCCGCTGCCCTGTATGCTCATGTGCGCACTTCTTTGTGCACATTGCACATGAGATCGCGGGTGCAGCGCGCATCCGGCATTCCCTGCGCCCTCTGTTTTCCGAGGGCGGGAAGTTTCTGGCAAACCTCGGGCGCATCGTGTCGCGAGAACGCGAAACCATATCCACGTCGTCCCGGCCTTGAGCTCAGATGCGCGATTGCGCATCGGGGGACCCATAACCACAGGAAGAAGCTTTGCGAAAGGTCTCTGCTACCGAAGTCTCATCGCGAGATCACGCGGTATGGGTCCCGGCGTTCGCGGGGACGACGCGTTGATGGAGTGGGGCCTGTTATGACAATCCCGACCTGATCGCGCCGCAATTATGCGCTCAAGATGAACAGTCAAAACGGCCGGAAAATCCGCATTCCTGCGGCTTTTAAGGCGTCCCGGCCTTGTATTTTCGCACCCGATCCGGTTTCACTGCCGTTCTTCCTTATCGCCCACTGATTCCCCGAGTTGACCCATGCGATTGTCGCGGTTTTTTCTGCCCATCCTGAAAGAGAATCCGAAAGAGGCGGAGATCGTCTCGCACCGCCTGATGCTGCGCGCCGGCATGATGCGGCAGGAAGCGGCCGGCATTTATGCCTGGTTGCCGTTGGGCTTTCGGGTTTTGAAGAGGATCGAGCAGATCGTTCGCGAGGAACAGGACCGCGCCGGCGCGCTGGAATTGCTGATGCCGACCTTGCAGCTCGCCGATCTCTGGCGCGAGAGCGGCCGCTACGACGCCTATGGTCCCGAAATGCTGCGCATCACCGACCGCCACAAGCGCGAGTTGCTGTTTGGTCCGACCAACGAGGAAATGATCACCGAGATCTTCCGCGCCTACGTCAAGTCCTACAAGAGCCTGCCGCTCAACCTCTACCACATCCAGTGGAAGTTCCGCGACGAGCAGCGTCCGCGCTTCGGCGTGATGCGCGGCCGCGAATTCCTGATGAAGGATGCCTATTCGTTCGATATCGACGAGGCCGCGGCGCGGCGCTCCTATAACCGGATGTTCGTCGCCTATTTGCGCACCTTCGCGCGGATGGGATTGAAGGCGATTCCGATGCGCGCGGAGACCGGCCCGATCGGCGGCGATCTCAGCCACGAATTCATCGTGCTGGCCGAGACCGGCGAGTCCGGCGTCTATTGTGACAGCGACGTGCTCAATCTGCCTGTTCCCGGCGACGACGTCGATTATGACGGCGACCTGACCCCGATCATCAAGCAATGGACGTCAGTCTATGCCGCCACCGAAGACGTGCATGACGCCGCGCGCTTCGACAGCGAAGTACCCGCCGACAAGAAAGTGCACACCAGGGGCATCGAGGTCGGCCAGATCTTCTATTTCGGCACCAAATATTCCGACGCCATGAAGGCGACGGTCGCGGGCGCCGACGGCGTCGACGTGCCGATCCATGGCGGCTCCTATGGCGTCGGCGTGTCGCGCCTGGTCGGCGCCATCATCGAGGCCTGCCACGACGATGCCGGCATCAAATGGCCCGAGGCCGTGGCGCCGTTCACCGCCGTGATCCTCAATTTGAAGCAGGGCTCCAGCGATACCGATGCCGCCTGCGAGGCGCTGTACCGCGAGCTCGAGGCCAAGGGCGTCGACGTCCTCTATGACGATACCGATCAACGTGCGGGCGCAAAATTCGCCGCCGCCGACCTGATCGGTATCCCCTGGCAGATACTGGTCGGTCCGAAGGGCCTTGCCGAGGGCAAGCTCGAGATCAAGCGGCGCAGCGACGGATCGCGCGAGAATCTCAGCCCGGCGGAAGCGGTCGCCAAGATCACGGGACGCTAACCGGACGCTAACCGGATAAAGATTATCCACGGGGGCGGGTATGTCGGCCATTCCCGGCCACATTTGGCCCCGAATCATGGGATTATCGAAAGATGGATGAGACCATGAACGAGACAGTCCGCACCCCGCCGTTTTCGCAGTTCGAATGGCTGTTGTCCGGACGGTATTTGCGGGCGCGTCGCAAGGAAGGTTTTATCTCCGTCATCGCCGGTTTTTCGTTCCTCGGCATCATGCTCGGTGTCGCGACGCTGATCATCGTGATGGCCGTGATGAACGGCTTTCGCAAGGAACTGCTGGACAAGATCCTCGGACTCACCGGGCAATTGCTGGTGCAGCCGCTGGAATCGCCGCTGACGGACTGGAAGGACGTCGCCGAGCGGATCAGCCTCGTCCAGGGCATCCGGCTCGCCGCACCCGTGGTGGACGGTCAGGCGCTGGCGTCCTCGGCCTTCAACGCCGCGGGCGTGCTGGTGCGCGGCATGCGCGCCAACGACCTCAACAACCTCACCTCGATCTCCAAGAACATCAAGCAGGGCACCCTCGAAGGCTTCGACGAGGGGCAGGGCGTCGCGATCGGACGCCGGCTCGCCGACACGCTGTCGCTGCACGCCGGCGACAGCATCACGCTGGTGGCGCCGAAGGGCGCCGTGACCCCGATGGGGACGACGCCGCGCATCAAGCCGTACAAGATCACGGCAGTGTTCGAGATCGGCATGTCGGAATATGATTCCGGCTTCGTGTTCATGCCGCTGCCGGAATCGCAGGCCTATTTCAACCGCAAGGACGACGTCACCGCGATCGAGGTGTTCACGTCCAACCCGGACAAGATCGACAGTTTCCGCAAACTGGTGACGGAGGCGGCCGGGCGGCCGGTGTTCCTGGTCGACTGGCGGCAGCGCAACTCGACCTTCTTCAACGCGCTGCAGGTCGAGCGCAACGTCATGTTCCTGATCCTGACCATGATCGTGCTGGTCGCGGCGCTCAACATCGTCTCCGGCCTGATCATGCTGGTGAAGGACAAGGGGCAGGACATTGCGATCCTGCGCACCATGGGCGCCTCGCAGGGCTCGATCATGCGGATATTCCTGATCACCGGGGCCGCGATCGGCGTGGTCGGCACGCTCACAGGTTTCTTCGTCGGCATGCTGATCTGCCTGAACATCGAATCGATCCGGCAATTCCTGTCCTGGATGACCAATACCGAGCTGTTCTCGCCGGAACTCTACTTCCTCTCGAAGCTGCCGGCCGAGGTCGATATCGGCGAGACCACCGCGGTCGTGATCATGGCGCTGACGCTGTCGTTCCTGGCGACCCTCTATCCGTCCTGGCGCGCCGCGCGGCTCGATCCCGTCGACGCGCTCCGGTACGAGTGAGGGCATAATGGCCGAGGGGGCGGAAGATGTACCGGTTGTCTATCTCCACGAGATAAAACGCCAGTACACGCAGGGCGAGGCGACGCTGACGATCCTCAACGGCGCCAAGCTGGCGCTGTGGGCGGGGCAATCGGTGGCGCTGGTGGCGCCGTCGGGGTCGGGCAAATCGACGCTGCTGCATATCGCGGGCCTGCTGGAGAGCCCCGATGACGGCGAGGTCTATGTCGCGGGCACGCCGACCTCGCAATTGTCGGATATGGAACGTACCCATATCAGGCGGACCGACATCGGCTTTGTCTATCAACAGCACCGGCTGCTGCCGGAATTCACCGCGCTCGAAAACGTCATGCTGCCGCAGATGATCCGCGGCCTCAAACGCAACGAGACCATCAAGCGGGCCACGGAAATCCTGGCCTATCTCGGCCTTGGCGACCGCGTCACCCACCGGCCGTCCGAACTGTCCGGCGGCGAGCAGCAGCGCGTCGCGATCGCGCGTGCGGTGGCCAATGCGCCGCGGGTGCTGCTGGCGGACGAGCCGACCGGCAACCTCGACCCGAACACCGCCGATCACGTCTTCAAGGCGTTGATGCAACTCGTGAAGGCAACAAGGGTCGCGATGCTGATCGCAACCCACAATATGGAATTGGCCGGCCGCATGGACCGGCGGGTGTCGCTGGTCGACGGTCAGGTCGTCGAGCTGGAATAGATGCTAATAGGCGTGGCGCGGCCGCTTGCGCACCGGTGCATCGCCGTAGGCAGCAGCGTTCGCCGCATAGGGATTGATTTCGCATTGGGCGGAGCGACCTGAAGCCGACTGATTGCACTGGGCCATCGAGGTGTAGCGGCACTCGTAATAGGTGGCGCGGCCGTAGACATGCAGGCAGACGGGATAGTTCGGATCATAGGTCTGAGCCTGCGCGGGTGCGCTGACAGATGCGGCAGCGATCGCCAGTGCGGCAAGAGCGAGAATACGCATCAGAATCTCCTCTGGGATGAACGATTGCGATCGGAAGCGTTGAGCGTGGTGACTTTGAAATAGGGATTGGCGGCGCAGGTTGCATCCCGCCCGGAGGCGCTGGCCTGGCACTGCGCCAGCGATGAGAAACTGCAATCGCCCGCACCGGCGCCGAAATCGCAGCCCTTGATGCAGTATGGAAAGTCGCGCGCCGCAGCCGGCGTCGCCGCGGAGGCCGCACAGATCGCTGCCAGCGCCAGCAGTGCGCTCCGCATAAAAGCCTCCGCCTCAGCCCTGAGGAATCTTGTGGGATCAACAGACAATTGGCGCGCGGTGGCGTCAAATCACGTTCACGCGTCAAATGCCGGTGTTGTGCGGAGCAGCGGCGCTCGCAAGCCGCCCAGATGCCGTCAGTATCTGGCTGGGCCGGAAGCCGGCGGCAGCGTGCGGCCGGGAAGGGGACGATAGGCCGAGGGCGGTCCATCGCCGTCACCCTCGCGGGCATAATAGGGGTTGGCCAGGCACCACAATTGGCGGCCGGAAGCGGTGGCCTGGCATTGCTCGTAGCTGGTGAAGGTGCAGTTGCTCAGGCCGGGTTGTTCGGGGCCGGTGATGCAAAACGGATATCGGGTGCCGACGGCTTCGGCGGGCAGGGCGCCGAGGCCTGTCAATCCGCTCGCCGTCAGCAACGCAAGAATCATTCTACGCATTCGAATCTCCACGGTGCGGATTCGCGTTTCGTCGGTTCCATTCGAGTTCCATTAGCATCCACAACCGAGCGCGCGCCATCTCGTCAACACAATCTCACACGTCGATACCGCTGCAGCGTTCAAATGTGAATTTTTTGCGGCGAACGTGAGTGCAATGTTTCGAAAAGTGCCTGTAACACAATATTAACTTACGTTTTCGTCGAAGTCGTTTCGTGCGCGCTGTTGCATCGAAGTTACAGCAATTCAAACGAACAATGCTATGACCCTGCAACGGCCTTGGGGGCTGTACCAACTGGAACGGGAATTAAAAAGATGAAGAAGGTTTTGCTTGTTACGGCCAGTCTGATCGCGCTCGGCGCGGCTGCGCCGGCAGTGGCTGCGGATCTTGCTGCGCGTCCTTACACCAAGGCGCCTCCGATGATCGCCGCTGTGTATGACTGGAGTGGTTTCTACATCGGCGCCAACGGTGGTTGGGGTTCGAGCCGCAAGTGCTGGGATGCCGTCACCCCGGGTGGCGCGTTCCTCGTCAACGAAGGTTGCCATGACGCGACCGGCGGCACGGTCGGTGGTCAGGTCGGCTATCGCTGGCAGGCCGGCACCTGGGTGTTCGGCGTTGAAGCGCAGGGCAACTGGGCCGATTTCAACGGCAGCAACACCAGCCTCGCTTTCGCTGGCTTCCGCAACGAGTCCAGAATCGATGCGTTCGGCCTCTTCACCGGTCAGATCGGTTACGCCGCCAACAACGCTCTGTTCTACCTCAAGGGCGGTGCTGCTGTGACCTCGGATCGTTTCCGTACCTTCACGGCTGGCAACGTTCTGTTTGCTTCGTCCAGCGATGACACCCGTTGGGGTGGCGTGGTCGGCGTCGGCGTCGAATACGGCTTCGCCCCGAACTGGTCGGTCGGCATCGAATACGACCATTTGTTCATGCAGGACCGCACCACCAACTTCAACTTCCCGGCCGGCGGTTTCGCCTTCAACGAGCGCATCCGTCAGGACGTCGACCTCGTGACCGCCCGCATCAACTACAAGTTCGGCGGCCCGATCATCGCCAAGTACTGATCTGAGTATTGATTTCGCTGGCCTCCAGCGCGACCATTGAAGCCCCGGGCATTGCCCGGGGCTTTTTTGTCATACGGGCATGGCGTTTTCGAGCGAAGTGGCCACCGGTTCGCGTTCAAGAAAACGTATCAAAACAAGAATCCGGATATCGCGAAAGTTTTTGTTAACGCGAGCACGCGAGTCCACTTATCGCGTCTTTAACTACGGAATTGTGTTGGACTTGAATCGGGTCGCCACCGGCGCATAGTTGCGGAATGGCAAGCAGCATCTGGACCACCGAAGAATTTACCTGCCCCGGTTGCGGAATGGATTACTCCGCGACACGGGAGCAGCACGCCCACAAGCATTCCGGCAATTTCGAATGCCGGGTTTGCCAGACCGAAGTCCACGCCTGGTCCGGCGCCCATGATTATTTCGGCTGGAAGGCCATCCGGAAGACGTCGCCGGTCTTTGGAAGAAAATCGGCGTAGCCGCCCCGCGCTGGACGCGGACCGCTCCCGGAGGCATATCCGGGGCATGAAAACAAGATTCGCCGTCGTCGTTTCTGCTGTCCTGCTCACCGCATCAATCCTGCTGGTTTTCAACGGCCACCTTTACGCGCGGGGTCCCCATCACCCCGTGACGGAGTGCGGCTTCTGGGGGCCGATGGAAGCGGGGATGTCGTGTCGATAACAGATAACCCCCAACGCTCCCGCAACCCATTTTGACCAGCGCGACGGGAACGGCCCTCTTTGATTGCGGCGGCCCAGAGGGCTGGAAATCGGGCCGGGCCGGGCGCATATTCCAAGCATGGTTGTGAATGCGCTCAAATTGGCCGCATTGGCTGGACTGCTCCTGGTCACTGCCGGTCTTTGGCGGGATTGGCGCAAGAGTGCAGCTCTGGCGATTGGGTCGTGCATTGCAGCGGCCTTCGTCCTTCATTTCGTCGCGCCATAAACATCCGTTCGGCGCGAGCCACCGCCCGAGTTAACCAAGCCATTTATTTCAGGGTCAGTTTTCAAAGCGACCCACGACCCGCGCTTGACTCTATGGAACAAAGGAGGAACAATGTTCATCATATGTTCTTGCACTGGGAGTCGAGCGATGTTGAGGATGTTTGTGGAAGAAGCTGCTGCTTTGGCGTCGATTACGCTGTTTGTCGGGATGATTGCGGTCTGGGCGCAGCTGATTCCCCAGCTCTAGGGTGAGGCGGGCAGCGGGCAGGCCTTCTTCGAGACATCGCCCTGGCGGCCCTTGGGGAAAAGCCGGATGGCGGGCACAAGGCGCGCGTTCAGCGTGGACTCGGCCAGCCCAACGCATCACCATTGGAGCGGCGAGTCGGTGTCCGGGGCAGGTTCCCTGACGGCCTGACGATCGCTCCCATCCACGATGCAAGAGCCCTCAAAGCGATATGTCCAACGCCGGATTCGTTCATCTCCACGTTCATTCGGCCTATTCGCTGCTGAAGGGTTCGATCAAGATCGCCAAGCTCGGCGAACTGGCCAAGGCGGATCGCCAGCCGGCGCTGGCGCTCACCGACACCGACAATATGTTCGGGGCGCTGGAATTCTCCGACAAGATGGCCGGATACGGCATCCAGCCGATCGTCGGCCTGGAACTCGCGGTCGATTTCGGCGACCAGGATCCCAATGCCCGCAACGCGCTGGCTGCGGCCCCGTCGCGTATCGTGCTGCTGGCGGCACGTGAGCGCGGCTATCGCAGCCTGATGCGGCTGAACTCGCGGGCGTTCCAGGAAACGCCGATCCATCAATCCCCGCACATCAAGCTGGAATGGCTCGAGGGGGATTCGGAAGACCTGATCGCACTGACCGGCGGCCCCGAAGGGCCGATCTCGCTGGCGCTGCTTGGCGACCACAAGGCGCTGGCCGAAACCCGCTGCGACCGGCTGGCCCATCTCTTTGGCGACCGCCTCTACGTCGAATTGCAGCGCCACGGCATCGACAAGGAGCGCCGGATCGAATCCGGCCTGATTGATCTCGCCTATGCCAAGGGCCTGCCGCTGGTTGCGACCAACGAGCCGTATTTCGCCAGCACCGATGACTACGAGGCCCACGACGCGCTGCTGTGCATCGCCGGCGGCCGCCTGATCGCGGAGACCGATCGCGAACAGCTGACGCCCGATCACCGCTTCAAGACCCGCGCTGAAATGGCGGTCCTGTTTGCCGACATTCCGGAGGCGCTGGCCTCCACCGTCGAGATCGCCGAGCGTTGTTCGTTCCGGCCGATGACGCGCAAGCCGATCCTGCCGCGCTTTACGGTTGGTGCCGGCAGCGCCGATGCGCTCGGTGAGGAAGCGGCGGAGTTACGCCGGCAGGCCGAGGAAGGCCTGGCCAACCGGCTCCGGGTACACGGCCTTTCGCAGGGCACCACCGAGGAAACCTATCGCGCGCGGCTGGCGTTCGAAATCGACGTCATCACCCGGATGCAGTATCCGGGCTATTTTCTGATCGTCGCCGACTTCATCAAATGGGCGAAGGCGCAGGGAATTCCCGTCGGCCCGGGCCGCGGCTCGGGCGCGGGATCGCTGGTTGCCTATGCGCTGACCATTACCGACCTCGATCCGATCCAATTCGGGCTGCTGTTCGAGCGCTTCCTCAATCCCGAACGCGTCTCGATGCCGGACTTCGACATCGATTTCTGCCAGGACCGCCGCGGGGAGGTGATCGACTACGTGCAGCAGCGCTACGGCCGCGATCAGGTGGCGCAGATCATCACCTTCGGAACGCTGCAGGCGCGGGGCGTGCTTCGCGACGTCGGCCGCGTGCTGCAAATGCCGTACGGGCAGGTCGATAAACTGACGAAACTGGTGCCGCAGAATCCGGCCGCCCCGGTGACGCTGGCCGCCGCGATTGAGAGCGAACCGAAGCTGCAGGCATTCCGCGACGAGGACGCCGTGGTCGCGCGCGCCTTCGACATCGCCCAGCGCCTCGAAGGCCTGACCCGGCATGCCTCGACCCACGCCGCCGGCATCGTGATCGGCGATCGACCCTTGAGCGAACTGGTGCCGCTCTATCGCGATCCCAAATCCGACATGCCGGTGACCCAGTTCAACATGAAATGGGTCGAGCCGGCGGGCCTGGTCAAATTCGATTTCCTCGGCCTGAAGACGCTGACCGTGCTCGACGTTGCCGTCAAACTGCTCAAGCAGCGCAATATCGATGTCGATCTGGCGACGTTGAAGATCGACGACCCGCAGAGCTATCAGATGCTGGCCAGGGGCGATGTGGTCGGCGTGTTCCAGGTGGAAAGCCAGGGCATGCGGCGAGCGCTGGTCGACATGCGGCCCGACCGTTTCGAGGACATCATCGCGCTGGTCGCGCTCTATCGTCCCGGTCCGATGGCGAACATTCCGACCTACTGCGCGCGCAAGCATGGCGACGAGGAACCGGAATACCTGCACCCGATCCTGGAGCCGATCCTGAAGGAGACCTTCGGCGTCATCATCTACCAGGAACAGGTGATGCAGATCGCCCAGGTGATGGCCGGCTATTCGCTCGGCGACGCCGACCTGTTGCGCCGCGCGATGGGCAAGAAGATCCGCGCCGAGATGGAGAAGCAGCGCTCGGTTTTCGTGGCCGGTTCGGTCAAGAACGGCGTGCCGAAGGGCCAGGCCGATACCATCTTCGAACTGCTGGCAAAATTCGCCGACTACGGCTTCAACAAGAGCCATGCGGCGGCCTATGCGCTGGTGTCCTATCACACCGCCTACATGAAGGCGCATTATCCAGTCGAGTTCATCGCGGCCTCGATGACGCTCGAACTCAACAACACCGACAAGCTGTCGGAATTTCGCGCCGAGGCGCAGCGGCTCGGCATCAAGGTCGAGGCGCCCAACATCAACCGCTCCGGCCCGACCTTCGAGGTCGGCGACAACACCATCTATTACGCGCTGGCCGCGCTGAAGGGCGTCGGCCCACAGGCGGTCGAACTGATCGTCGAGGAACGCCGCAAGGGGCTGTTCACGTCGCTCGCCGACTTTGCCGCGCGGGTCAATCCGCGCGCGATCAACAAGCGCGTGATCGAGAGCCTCGCGGCGGCCGGCGCCTTCGATACGCTCGATTCGAACCGCGCGCGGGTGTTCGGCGGTGCGGAAGCCATTCTCGCGGCCTGCCAGCGCAGCCATGAGGCGTCGACGCTCGGTCAGAACGACATGTTCGGCGGTGCGGCGGATGCGCCGACCATCATGCTGCCGCAGATCGAACCGTGGTTGCCGGCTGAACGTCTGCGGCGCGAATACGACGCCATCGGCTTCTTCCTGTCCGGCCATCCGCTCGACGATTACGCCGCGGTGCTGAAGCGGTTGCGGGTGCAGTCCTGGGCCGAATTCTCGCGCGCCGTCAAAACCGGCGCCACCGCCGGCAAGGTCGCGGCCACCGTGGTCTCGCGCATGGAACGGCGGACCAAGACCGGCAACAAGATGGGCATCATGGGTCTGTCCGACCCGACCGGCCATTTCGAGGCAGTGCTGTTCTCCGAAGGCCTCGCGCAATATCGCGACGTGCTGGAGCCGGGGGCTGCCGTGCTGCTGCAACTCGGCGCCGAACTCCAGGGCGAGGATGTGCGGGCGAGGGTGCTGCATGCCGAGCCGCTGGATGACGCCGCGGCCAAGACCCAAAAGGGCCTGCGCATCTTCGTGCGTGACACCAAGCCGCTCGATTCGATCGCGCGCCGGCTCAACATGCAGGAGCCGGCTTCATCAGGCGGTGCGCCGAGGGGCCAGCCGGCGAAACCGGCGCCGACGCCGGTCGGCGGCGCCGACGGCGACGTCTCGCTGGTGATCATGCTCGACCTCGAGACCGAGGTGGAGATGAAGCTCCCCGGCCGCTTCAAGGTCTCGCCGCAGATCGCCGGCGCGCTCAAGGCGGTGTCGGGCGTGGTCGACGTGCAGACGCTGTAACCGGGGTGAGGGCGCGGGGCCCTCACGCTGGTGGCAAGGATGCGCCCATCGCGGCCGCGATCATCGCCATGTCGTGTGCGGAAACTTCGAACAGCCCGAAGCGCAGTTGAAATCCCCAATTGCGCCTCGCCGTCGTAAATTGAAGTCGGCCGACCAGCGGCTGGATCGGCGTCTCTTCCACCGCGCACCAGTCGACGTCACGCCGGAACGGGCAAAAGCCGTCGCCTGTACCCGCCCGATAGGGGGCGTCGTCGGTCACGACGCCAATCGCGGTAAACGACTGCAGCCTGTCCGCGCCGCGGAACACATTGGTCGGCGAGTAATACACCACGCCGTCACCGGGATGGATGCGCTTGAGCGGTGCGGCCCTGCCGTGACAGACCTGCATGAACCCCTTGCTGCGGCCGAGACGGACATGTTCGGCCGATGCGACGGCGACCCAGTTCCGGCTCATGCGGCACCCCGAACAAACACGCGCAGGCGATGGCCGTCGGGATCGGCGGCCACGAAGGTGTGGCCAAAATCCATTTGCACCGGTTCTTGCAGGATCGGCAGCCCGCGCTGCTTCCAGTCGGCAAACGTCGCTGTGACGGCGGCGGTATCGTCGACCGTGAACGCGACCTCGCTGGCGCCGGCCCGTGCGGTGGCCGCAGGTTCGACCGTCTTGCGCGACCACAGTCCCAGCATCACGCCATCAGACAATGGCAGCATCGCGAATGTCGGCGAGGAATCGATGATGGGACGGCCCAGCAGATCCGCGTAGAAGCTGGCGCTGGCCGGCGGGTTCTCGACATAGAGCAGCACGAAATTGAAGTTTGGCATTTGGAAGACCTCTTGGTGAACGTCGCTGCCGGAACCGTTGCGGTATCCGGCATGGGTTCAGCCTAGAGGGCGATGTTGCCAAAAACTGTCAGTAGTGAATTACTGTTCGCGGATTCCTTCGCTCGCGCGCCAATCCTTCAGCAGGACCTGGCGACGGCGCGGATAGCGCTTGTCGACGATCTGCACCTTGCTGATGCGGTCGGTGCGGAAGTGGCGAAAGCCCTCGCGAATTTCGCACCACGCCACGACGACGCGCACCCGGTCGAAGAAGCCGAGCGCGAACGGCCAGATCGTACGTTTTGAATCGCGACCGTTGCCATCGAGATAGCGGATGCGCAACTTGTGCTCGCTTCGGATCGCCGAGCGAATGGTCGGCAATTCGGTATCACCGGCGGCAATCGTATTTCCCGGCCCGATCAGCAGGCTTGACGTATCGAGGCTGGTTTTGAGGTCCTGCGGCAGCACGGCTGCGATCTTGGCCAATGCCGTGCGGGCGGCGGCGCTCAACGCGGCATCAGCGCGGTCCGCCACCCACCGCGATCCCAGCACGATCGCCTCGATCTCCTCTTCCGAAAACATCAGCGGCGGCAGCATGAAACCGGGACGCAGGACGTAGCCGACACCGGGCTCGCCGTCGATATGCGCACCCTGCGCGTTCAGTGTGTCGATGTCCCGGTAGAGCGTTCGCAGCGAAATCCCGAGCGCCTCGGCCAATACCGCACCGCTGACCGGACGGCGGTAGCCGCGAAGGTGCTGAATGAGGTCGAGTAGACGTTGCGCGCGCGACATGGACCTGCCCTGGAGAAGGGCCAGACTATCACGGAATGCTGCCAGTTTATGTCAGCATCGGCGCAATCAGATCAGCACCGCATCGGTGCGGCTTGAATCCCGTTACAGCGACCGCGCGATCAGGAGCTTCATGATCTCGTTGGTGCCGCCGTAGATTTTCTGGATCCGGGCGTCCACGAACATCCGCGAGATCGGATATTCCTCCATGTAGCCGTAGCCGCCATGGAGTTGCAGGCATTCATCCGCGGTCTCGACCTGCTTCTGCGAGCACCACCACTTCGCCATGGAAGCGGTGACGGTATCGAGCTCGCCGGCAACGAGGCGTTCGACGCACCAGTCGACGAACACGCGCGCGATCATGGCTTCGGTCTTGCGCTCGGCCAGCTTGAACGCGGTATTCTGGAATTCGAGGATCGGCCTGCCGAAGGCTTTTCGCTCCTTGGTATAGTCCGCCGTGAGCTTGATCGCGCGCTCCATCGACGCCACGGCGCCGACCGCGAGCGAGAGGCGCTCCTGCGGCAATTGCTGCATCAGCTGCACGAAGCCGCTGCCTTCCTCGCTGCCGAGCAGGTTCTCAGGCGGCGCCAATGCATTATCGAAGAACAATTCGGACGTGTCGGAAGCGTGCAGGCCGATCTTGTCGAGGTTGCGGCCGCGGCGGAAACCATCATTGCCTTCGGCTTCGAGCACGATCAGCGAGATGCCCTTGCCGCCGGCCTCGCCGGTGCGCGCGACCACGATGATCAAATCGGCGGCCTGGCCGTTGGTAATGAACGTCTTCTGGCCGTTGATGACGTAATTGTTGCCCTGCTTCTTGGCCGTGGTCCGCACGCCCTGCAAATCAGAGCCGGTTCCGGGTTCGGTCATGGCGATGGCGCCGACGAACTCGCCGCTGGCCATTTTCGGCAGCCAGCGCCGCTTCTGCTCCTCGGAGCCATAGTTTAGAATGTAGTGCGCCACGATGGCACTATGCACCGAGTATCCGGTCGTCACTTCCGGAACG
>JBOHIT010000552.1:0-27650 GCA_050726155.1 Bradyrhizobium sp. | reverse complement strand
CGTTACGTTTCCGAGCGCGGCAAGATCGTGCCGAGCCGCATCACGGCCGTCTCCGCCAAGAAGCAGCGTGAACTCGCCCGCGCCATCAAGCGCTCGCGGTTCCTCGGTTTGCTGCCCTACGTCATTCGCTAAGCGAATTATCCCGGTCCGCGGCGTTCGCGTCGCGGACCGAACTCTTCATAAGGCTTCCGGGTCGTCCGGTCGCCGATGGTTGGGGTCCGAAAGACCCCTAACCGCTCAAAGGGGGCGGGACAGCTGATGATCGTGATTGCACTCATTGCGCTTGCGGCCGGCTCTGCGTCGGCGCTGATGTTCGCCTCGATCATCTCGGGCGCGCTGATCTCATTGCTGTTGTTCTATCTGGCCCCGCTGCCGCTGATGGTGGCAGCACTTGGATGGGGACCGCTCGCCGCAACAATCGGCGGCATCGCCGCGGCGTCGGGCCTCGGGCTGATGTTCGGCCTCCCCTACTGCATCGCTTTTGTCCTCACGGTTGCGCTGCCCGCCTGGTGGCTTGGGCATCTCGCCTTGCTCGGACGGCCGATCGCCGACACCGAATCAACCACAGGTTCCCAGCCGGCCACGCCTGCCATGGAATGGTATCCGGCCGGCCGCATCCTGCTCTGGATCGCAGGCTTTGCGATGCTGACCACCATCGCCGCCATGCTGACGCTCGGCTCCGACGCCGAGACGATTACGGCGTCGCTGAAGCGCGGTCTGTTGCGTATTCTGGCGCCCCGCAATGCCGCGCCGTCAGGCGATACCGAGCGGTGGGTCGGTGCGCTTTCGATCATCGCGCCGGCAGCCGCCGCGGTCGTCGCCATGATGACGCTGACGCTCAACCTCTGGCTTGCCGGCCGGATCACCGCGACCTCGGGCCGCCTGCACCGGCCGTGGCCCGACCTGAAGAGCGCGGAGTTGCCGCCGATGACGCTGGTGGCGTTGTCGATCGCACTGGCGTTCTGTTTCATCGGCGGGCTCGCCGCATTGTTCGCGCAGATCACCGCCACCGCGCTGTTGATGGCCTACGCCATCACCGGCTTTGCCGTGCTGCACACGCTGACACTGGCGCTGAAGGGCCGCGCGTTCTGGCTGTCCTGCACCTACGCCTTCGTCGTGGTGTTCGGCTGGCCGGTATTGGCAATGGTCGTGCTCGGCCTCGCCGACGCCGTATTCGGATTTCGCCAACGCTTTATGCGCGGGAGACCACCGCCGGTGCCCGCGGCCTAACCATTCCAACCACTCGAACCATCACCACTTCAAAAGGAGAACTAATATGGAAGTCATTTTGCTGGAACGCGTCGCCAAGCTCGGTCAGATGGGCGAAGTCGTCAAAGTCAGGGACGGATTTGCCCGCAACTTCTTGCTCAAGCGCGGCAAGGCGCTGCGCGCCACCGCCGATAACCGGTCCAAGTTCGACGGCATGAAGGCCGAACTCGAAGCCAACAACCTCAAGGCCAAGGGCGAAGCGACCAAGGTCGCGGAGCTGATCAATGGCCGCAACGTGGTCGTGCTGCGCCAGGCGTCGGAAACCGGACAATTGTTCGGATCGGTCAGCGTGCGCGACATCATCGCGTCGTTCGAAGCCGACAAGCTCACCATCAACCGCAGCCAGGTCATGCTGGACGCGCCGATCAAGACCATCGGCAAGCACGAGATCAGCATCGCCGTGCATCCCGAAGTCGAAGTCAGCGTCAGCGTCACCGTTGCGCGCAGCGCCGATGAAGCCGAGCGCATCAACCGCGGCGAAGACATTTCGAGCCGTCAGGAAGACCAGGACGCAGCCGCCGAGGCGCTGGCCGCCGCCGGCGAATTCTTCGATCCGGAAGCCCAGCACGACGACGAGGCTCCGGCACCGGCTGCGACCGAGAAGTAATCGGCCGCTCTCGAAGCCTTACGACACCAGGCCCGGCCGATCAGGCCGGGCTTGGGATTCGTGCCGCCGCCTTCTCGTCGAGCATCGCGATCGAGGCCAGCGCCGTTGCCGTGTGCTTCTCGACGCCATCGATGACGCAATACACATCCGCCGCAACGACCGCGACCTGACGCCCGGGCTTGATCACCCGCGCCCGGCAGATCAGGCGATCGCCTACCGCCGGCGACAACAGATTCAACTTGTATTCCGCCGTGAGCGCCGGTTGGCCGCGCGAGGCCGCCGCCGCGATCGTGGTCGCATTGTCGACCAGGAACGCCGTGACGCCGCCGTGGAACAGGCCGTGCTGCTGCAACAGCTCAGGCCGCCGGTCGACCTCAAGGGTGCACGAGCCGCGCGCCAGTTCGGACAGTTCGGCGCCGACATGGGTCATAAAACCCTGGCGGCCGACATTGTCGCGGATACGTCTTGCGATCGGCGCGAAATCGGGATCGGCGATCATGCGGTCTCTCCTGTGCCATGGCCTGTGCCCGTCGCGACCACCGCTCGGGTGGCGCAGGCGATCAGGATATCGATCTGATCTCTGGGATCGGTGCGGTCGCGGCCGGACAGCCAGGCGCGACAGAAAATCTGCGCCGGCCCGATGATCTGGCTGAAGAACAAGGCCGCCGTCATCGGCAACAATTCGCCGCACGCGATCAGCGGCGCACGCCACCGCTCGATCGCTTCGGCGAGGCGCGAATTCTGCGCACGCTGCGCACCGCGGATTTCTTCGGTCCATTCGCTGCGCGAAATTTCGAACAGATAACGCGCTTCGCGCCGGTTGTTCACGACCCAATCCAGATGCGCTGATATCAACCGCGCCACGCCCGGCTTCGCGCCGCAGCTCTCGTCGACAGCGGTGAGCACGGCGGCGTGGTAGCGGCCGAGGATTTCCAGGAACAGGGTGCCGGCCAATTCCTTCTTCGATCCGAAGAAATGGAAGAAGCTGCCATTGGACGCGCGCGCACGGGTTCGAATCGCAGCGACCGTCGCGCCCTCAAAGCCGTCGCGGTCGAACACCGCCAATCCCGCCGCCAGCAGATCTTCCCGCGCCGTGGTCACCGCCCCACCCCATCCATTCCCGACTAGATCATGGCTCTAGAGTACTGCTCCAATGCAGGTCAAGCGAGGTCTGCAGCGAAAACCGGCGGTCGCGACTACTGGGAAATCGGCGGTGCGGGCGGTCCGGCCGGTGCAACCGGCGGCGGTGGTGGTGCTGAAGCCGTCACGGCGGGCGGTGTGGGCGGCGCAGGGGCTGCGGCTGGCGCCGACGGGCTTGCGGCGGGTTCGGGCGTCCCGCTGGCGGTCGCGGCGGAGGCCGGCGGCGCGGGCGTCACCAGCGGAACCGGATCCGGCCGCAGCGGCGTCGGCTCGCTGCCAACGCTTTCCTTCGGTGCGTCGACCTTGGCGGTCTCGGATTTGGCTGACTCAGGCTTGGTGGACTCAGGTTTGGCCTCGCCTTCCGGCTTTGCAGCCTCGGGCTTTTCGGCATCGCTCTTGGCGTCGACCTTGGCGGTTTTGGACGAATCTTCCGTCCCAGTTTCCTTGGCCGCCTCGTCGGTCTTCGGCGGCTCCTCGGGGGCGGGTTTGCCGCGCTTGCCGAGCTTCTGCTTGGCGCCCATTTTGCTGTCGGTCGCGGCCTGTACCGGCGTCTGGCCATCGGTGGGTTTTGCGGAATCGGGTGTCTGGCCAGGCCGTGCCAGCCGTTTGGCGTCACGGCCGTGGCGACCGCCGTCTTGCGGGGTGATCCCGTCGGCATCCGGCCTGGAGGCCTCCTGCGCTGCTGCGGCGGGATTTTGCCGGCGGCCGAACCGGTCGAGTTGATCGGGCTTGGCGTCGGGGCGGCCTTCCTGCTTGGCGCCCTTGGCGGCGTCCGTCTTCGGCTGGTCCTTGCTCTGAAAGCGCGTGTCGGTGGCGCCGTTCGAGATCAGGAACGAGGAAAGCACCGAGGCCATGTCGCTGCTGGTCGTATAGTGCTGGCGCAGGAAACCGGCCAGCGACGACGCCGGGACGGTCTTCAACAGGCCACGGGGGCTCTTGTGGCAGGCGTTGCAGGTGCCGGAGAAGATCTGCGAAGGGCTCTTGCCGGCCTCGAGGTTTTCGACCGCGAGCAGCCCTCCCGCCGTGAGACAGCCGACCAGAAGCGTCACCGTCGCTAAACTGAGCGCTCGGCTCAACATTCACTGCTTCTCCAGATATGGAATCGCTTCCAGCGTCGCACAACACGGCCGGCGGCGGTCACCTTTTAGCCGATTATGCCGCGAATGGAAGCGGACTTATGACGCAACAACGTGATCTCCCCATTTGGGAATATCCGCTTTGACTACAATGCAGTAGCCATGTGGCTTGATCACAATTATGATGTAGTTGATGTACGTTGGAACCTTCGTTTCCGTCGTGCGTCGGGTGTAACGGGTCGGTCGCTCCATTGGTGCTTCGATGGATCGTTTGTTGCGTTATTTCCTTGGGCAGTTCATTCGCCGCGGCACGATGACATTCACGGCCGCGAGCGGGGCCCGTTTTACCTGCGGCGACGGCACCGGCCGCCCGGTGTCGGTCCGGTTCCTCAGCCCGCGCACCGAACGGCGAATCCTCCTCAATCCCGAACTGGCGCTCGGCGAAGCCTACATGGACGGCACGTTCGTGGTCGAAAACGGCTCGATCGCGGATGCGCTGGCGATCCTGCTCGATCAACCCGCCATGGTGCCGCAATGGGGCCGGCTGCAATGGTGGATGCGCTACCTCGCGCGTCACATCACCCAGTTCAATTGGCGCGGCCGGGCGCGAAACAACGTCGCCCATCATTACGATCTCGACGGACGGCTCTATTCGCTCTTCCTCGACGCCGACAGGCAATATAGCTGCGCCTATTTCGAAACGCCGGACACCACGCTCGACGATGCCCAATTGGCCAAGAAGCGCCACCTCGCCGCCAAGCTGCTAATCGGGCGCGGCGACCGCGTGCTCGACATCGGCTCGGGCTGGGGCGGCCTTGGGCTCTATCTGGCCGAGATGAGCGGCGCTGACGTCACCGGCATCACACTCTCGAGCGAACAATTGCAGGTCGCCAACGCCCGCGCCGGCGAGAAGAATTTGGACCATCGGGCGAAATTCCTGCTCAGGGACTACCGCGACATTCCGGATACGTTCGACCGGATCGTGTCGGTCGGAATGTTCGAGCATGTCGGCGTCGGCTTCTATGAAACCTTTTTCAAGCGATGCGCCGAGTTACTCAGCGATGACGGTGTCATGGTGCTGCACGCGATCGGCCGATCGACCGGCCCGGACGCGACGAGCCCCTGGATCACCAAATACATCTTCCCGGGCGGCTATATCCCCGCCGTTTCCGAAGTAATTCCGGCGATCGAAAGCGCGGGGCTGCTGGTCTGCGACATCGAGATCCTGCGGATGCATTATGCGGAGACGCTCAAGGCCTGGCGCGAGCGCTTCATGGCGCGGCGCGAAGAGGCCGTGCGTCTCTACGACGAACGCTTCGCCCGGATGTGGGAGTTCTATCTGGCGGGTTCGGAAATGTCGTTCCGGAAGCAGAACCTGATGAATTTCCAGATCCAGCTCACCAAACGCCAGGGCGTGGTGCCGATCACGCGCGATTACATCGGGCGCGAAGAGGCGCGGCTGCGCGGGATCGAATCGAGGAAGCCGCCGCGGCTGCAACTTGCGGGCGAATAGACCGGTGTGTGTGGGTAATGTCTTAGTTTCGTAGGCTGTAGCTGGAGTTGAAAGCCATTGCTGCCGTCGCCGGACGCGCCAACTGCGCGCGGAAGGCGGCCAACAGCTGACCATCGCAGGGCACAGCACGTTGTTCCGGGCGCGAAACCTGTTCCATGGTGTCGATCAGCATCGACAACCAAGCGCGCTGGTCGCCTCCCGATCGCCATGTCCTGATCTGCTGACCCATCGTCTGTCCTTGATCCCAGCCTTTAACCAACCCGAAAGCCTAAAATCCGTTCCGAACTCCTCGACCACCATGCCGGGCAGAAAGCCCAGCCGATGTGATCTAGTTCACAGAGCTCGCCGGCGGGTTGCCGTAGAACTACTGAATGGCGCAGAAACCCTACCCAACGTCGTTCGATCCCAAGGCCGATCTCACGACCGACTACGCCTTGATCGCGACCGGCGTCGGTTCGGCCCTGATCGCGTTGATCTTTCTCTTCCTGGCTTGATCAATCGCTAACATCGCCGCCCGGACGACATCCGCGCCCTTCGATGGGTCTGTCCAAGTGGCGATAAGGTTCAGGTCGCCCTAAGTCTTTGCTGAAAATTTTCCGGATAATATGCCGGCACCGCCCGGTGGCCGCGTCGTCCCGGTAAAAACGCGTCAAGCGGAATGCGCGGCCCGGCATGGATTCACACAACCGCATTGTGTGAATCGTGCATACGGCACCTTCGTACTTCCGTCCGGCCCGAGTGTGGCGCTTTATCGCCGCCCCGCATCCGACAAACTTGCAAGAACACTTCTGACGATGGCGCTCACTGATTCGAACGTTCTAAAACTCGCCCCCGACGCGGCAACTCCGGCCTATCGGAGTGCGCCGCACAACATCGAGGCCGAACAGAGTTTGCTGGGCGCAATCCTGGTCAATAACGACGCGTTCTATCGGGTTTCGGACTTCCTCGAGCCAAAACACTTCTTCGAACCGATCCATCAGGCGATTTACGAGACCGCCGGCAGCCTGATTCGGATGGGCAAGGTGGCGACCCCCGTTACCTTGAAAACCTTCCTGCCGGCCGAGACCGACATCGGCGGCATGACGGTCGGGCAGTACCTCGCGCGCGTGGCGGCGGAAGCCACCACCATCATCAACGCGCAGGATTACGGCCGGACCATCTATGACATGGCGTTGCGCCGCGATCTGATCCGGATCGGCGAGGACATGGTCAACGTCGCCTTCGACGCCCCGGTGGATTTTGCCCCGCGCGCGCAGATCGAGGATGCCGAACGTCAGCTCTACGAACTGGCGGAGTCCGGCCGTTACGATGGCGGCTTCCAGCGCTTCGCACAGGCGATGAAAGTCGCGCTCGATATGGCGGCCAATGCCTATCAGCGCGACGGCAAATTGTCCGGCATCGCGTCGGGATTGCGCGATCTCGACGCCAAGATGGGCGGCCTGCAGCGGTCCGACTTGATCATTGTCGCCGGACGCCCCGGCATGGGTAAAACCGCGCTGGCCACCAACATCGCCTACAACATTGCCGAAGCGCACCGCGCGGAAGTTCAGGCCGACGGCACCATGAAGTCGGTCAATGGCGGCATCGTCGGCTTCTTCTCCTGCGAAATGTCCGCCGAACAGCTCGCCACGCGTATTCTCGCCGAGCAAACCGGCATTGCGTCCAGCATGATCCGCCGCGGCGGCATCAAGCAAGACGAGTTCGACAAGATCCGCGACTACACCATCAAGCTCGAGCATCTGCCTCTGTATGTCGACGAAACCGGCGGCCTTTCGATTTCGCAATTGACGGCGCGCGCGCGGCGGCTGAAGCGGCAGAAGGGCCTCGATGTCATCGTGGTCGACTACATCCAGCTGCTGCAGGGCTCGGGCAAGCGCGGCAACGACAACCGCGTGCAGGAAGTCACCGAGATCACCACCAGCCTGAAGGCGCTCGCCAAGGAGCTGAATATCCCTGTGATCGCGCTGTCGCAGCTGTCGCGCCAGGTCGAAAGCCGCGACGACAAGCATCCTCAATTGTCGGATTTGCGCGAATCCGGTTCGATCGAGCAGGACGCCGACGTCGTGCTGTTCGTGTACCGCGAAGAATATTATCTGCAGAACAAGGAACCCAAGCCCGGCACCGCCGAACACGAGAAGTGGCAGCTCGAAATGGAGCTCGCGCTCGGCAAGGCCGAGGTCATCATCGCCAAGCAGCGCCACGGACCGACGGGTACGGTCCAGCTTCAGTTCGAAGGCCAATTCACCCGGTTCAGCGATTTCGTCCAGGGCGACAACCTGCCCTACCGCGTGCCCTGATCGCTGGCTTTTGCGAGCTTTGCGCGGTTGAACCACGGCGTTCGGCCGCGTAAAATGCGGCATGAACATCGCATCCGACCCCAAATCCATCCCGGCCAGTACCCTGCTCTCGCCCGAGGCGAACCAGGCGGCCGCGCTTGCGAGCGCCACCGGCGTGCTCACCGTCGATCTCGACGCCATCGTCGCCAACTGGCGCAAGCTCGAAAAGACCGCGGTGCCGGCCGAATGCGCCGGCGTGGTGAAGGCGGACGCTTATGGCTGTGGCGCCGAGCACGTCGCGCGCGCGCTGGCCAACGCCGGCTGCAAGACCTTTTTCGTCGCAACGATCGACGAAGCGCGCGTGGTCCGCGCGGCCCTGCCGACGGTGACGATCTATACGCTCGACGGCTTCTTCCAGAATACCGGCGACGCCTACGCCCAGATCGATTGCAAGCCCGTGATCGGCGATCTCAACGAACTCGCCGAATGGGACGTGTTCTGCCGCCGCTCCGGCTGGTCCGGCGGGGCTGCCGTCCACATCGACACCGGCATGAACCGGCTCGGGCTGACGGTGACCGAGGCGCAAGGCATCATCCCGCGCATCAACGCCGGCGATCACGGCATCACGCTGGTCATGAGCCACCTCGCCTCGGCCGAACTCCTCAACAATCCGCTCAACGCCAAACAACTAACCGCCTTCCGCGAGATCGCCAGCCTGTTTTCGGGCGTGCCGGCGTCGCTGGCGAACTCGTCCGGCGTGTTCCTGGGCCCGCAGTTCCAGTTCGAACTGGTGCGGCCGGGTGCGGCCGTCTACGGCATCAATCCAACGCCGGAAGCCGACAATCCGATGCAGCCGGTGGTCGAATTGAAGGCGCGCATCGTGCAGATCCGCAATCTCGAAAAGGGTGAAACTGTCGGTTATGGCGGCACCTGGACCGCGCGGCGGCCGACACGGGTCGCGATCGTTTCGGCGGGCTACGCCGACGGCTATTTCCGCGCCGCCAGTTCGAATGACGGCAGCCGCGGCGCCGAAGTGGTGGTCGCCGGCAAGCGCTGCCCGATCGCGGGCCGGGTCTCGATGGACCTGATGGCGGTCGACGTCACCGACCTCGAAAAGAGCGCGGTGCGCCGCGGCCACATGGTGACGCTGATCGGCGAAGGCATCACGGTCGACGAACTCGCGCATCATTTCGGCACCATCGGCTATGAGGTGCTGACCAGCCTCGGCAAGCGCTATGCGCGCGTTTACAAGGGCGGCGACGCAAAGGTAGAGAGACCGGCATCGACAACTGCCCCAGCGTCCCCGGCAACCGGACCCGCGCCCGCGAGCTCTGAACCGGCCGCCGCACCGGTTCAGGCGCCACCCCCGCTGCCGACCTGACAATTTCTGTCAGGCATGAAGATCGCGACCTTCAACATCAACAACGTCAATCGCCGCCTGCCCAATCTGCTGCGCTGGCTGCGTTCGGCAAAGCCCGATGTCGTGGCGTTGCAGGAGCTGAAGGCAAGCGACGCCGATTTTCCGGCCGCGGCGATCGAGAAAGCCGGTTACGGCGCGGTGTGGCGTGGGCAGAAGACCTGGAACGGCGTCGCGCTGCTGGCGCGCAACGCCGAGCCGGTGCTGACGCGGAACGCCCTGCCCGGCGACGCCAGCGATAACGAGGCGCGCTACATCGAAGCCGCCGTCAAGGGCATCATCGTCACCAGCATCTATTTGCCGAACGGCAATCCGCAGCCCGGGCCGAAATTCGACTACAAGCTCGACTGGTTCAAGCGGTTGCGCGCGCACGCCGCCAAATTCGTCAAGCAGGGCATCCCGGTCGTTTTGGCCGGCGACTACAATGTCGCGCCGACCGAACTGGATATCTACCCGACCAAATCGTGGGACAAGGATGCGCTGATCCAGCCCAAAAGCCGCGCGGCGTTCAAAGCGCTGACGGCGCAAGGCTGGACCGACGCGATCCGCATGCAGCACCCGTCAAGTCAGATGTTCACGTTCTGGGATTACAAGCGAAACCGCTGGCCGCGCGATGCCGGCCTGCGGCTCGATCATCTGCTGCTGAGCCCCGTGCTCGCGCCGCGCCTGCTCAAAGCGGGCGTCGATCGCAATATCCGCGGCGAGGAAGGCGCCAGCGATCATGCGCCGGCGTGGATCGTACTGAAATAGCGCGAGGGCGGGACTAGAGGCTTTGGCTTGATTTGGCGTGCACGTCATCCTGAGGTGCGAGCGAAGCGAGCCTCGAAGGATGGGCCACGGGCCGCTCTCATCCTTCGAGGCGCGCAAGAGCGCGCACCTCAGGATGACGGATGACAGTGCGAGTTGGCTGCTTCGACCCAAAACGCAGCGAGCGCTACCCGCCGAATTTCCGGCGCAGCATGGCGCCGAGGATGTTGGAGTAATCGTCGGTCCACAGCGTGCTGGATCGATCCGGCGGCGATGCCGTCCAGCTCCTGGCGATGCTGCCAATGGCTCCAACCAAAATATCGAAAACAACCCCATGCAAAGAAAGCACGGCGGTCGCCGATATAGCCACCTTGGACGGTCCCGCGAAAACCCTTTGACACGTCGGGCAAACCAGGGGCACTAATACATCCTCCCCCAATTTCGCAAACGCCCATGGTCTGCCCGACAAAGGGCTGTTCGGCGCGATTGCGGGAAAAAATCCTTACCATCATTGAAGTTGCACGGCTCGCGCGGCGAAATGATCGCCTGCGCGTTGCCGTACCGCGCGCGCTTGCTGCGCGTGCCCGAGGAGATATCGGCATGACCCCAGTTCCAAATCTCAACGCAATCGCCGCTACCGCCCAAACCAGGGCGACCGCAGCCCCGTGCATAAAACTCTCGCGACGCGGATACGCCATCGACCACCCGGATCCGGAGCTTGGCGAAGCGCTGATGGCGGATGCCTTGGGCTGCGCCGATCGCGATGCGATGCATGGCATCCTGCGGCAATTGGTGAAGGCCAGCGTAAACGGCAAGAAGCCCGATGCGGTCAACCTCGCCCTCATGATTTCCATGGTGGAGAGCATCAAGCCGAAGGATTCCATCGAGGCCATGCTGGTGGCGCAGATGGTGTCGGTGCATGTGATGGCGATGCGATGTGCCTATCACCTCGCAACCTCGGAAGACGTTGCCCGGCAAGACAGCGCCGTGCGCGCATTGGGCCGGCTGGCCCGTACGTTTCCAGCCCAGATCGAAGCGCTGAGCCGCTACCGCAGCCATGGCGCGCCGGCCATCACAGTGCAGAACGTGTCGGTCGGGGATGGCGGCAAGGCCATCGTCGGCAATGTCACGCAGCATGCGAGCGTGATGGTGTCGGACAATTCCGCGGGCACAAAGCCGGAAGCCCAGGCTTGAGCAATCGCTTCCCCGATACCGGCCCGATGCTGGCGAGCCGGCGTTGCGGGGCCAATATCCGATCCGGCGGATCGTGCCGCGCGCCGGCGGTGCGCGGCAAAAGACGCTGCCGCATGCACGGCGGTGCGCGGGGATCGGGCGCGCCAAGGCAAAATCAGAACGCACGCAAACACGGGCGGTTCACCAGAGCCGCCATCGCCGAGCGCAAGCAGATTGAGACCTTGATCGGCGAAGTCCGGAAGTTGTTGCAGGAACTGAAATGACCTGACCTCGCGGGGAACCTGCTTTGGTGCGTACAACGGACTCACGTCGGACATCGCGCCGTGTCCGAAATGTGCCAGCAAGCGACATCACTCGATCACCTGGTCGGCGCTGTTATTCAGAATCGCGGGCATTTCGATACCGAGCGCTTTCGCCGTCTTGAGATTGATAGTCAGCTCGTATTTGGTCGGTTGGAAAAACGGGATATCGCCCGGATTGGCTCCTTTAAGAATTTTATCAATGAGATTGGCGAGACGACGATAATTGTCCGCCAAGTCGATTGAATAAGCCATCAGTCCGCCAGATTCGACAAATTCGCGGTTCGGATAAATTGTGGGAATCCGGCCTTTCGCAGCCAATTCGACAATCGTCGCGCGATTTGCAATCTGCTCGACCTCTTCGGATACCATGAGCGCATCCGCACGATCTTGTTCCATCGACGTGAAGACGCGCTGGTATTCTGCCTTGTTGAAGGCCGAATCCAGCAGAGCAGCCTTCAACGGAATGCCCGCCCTTTTGGCCGCCTCTCTCGCTGACGCACCTCTTATATCTTCCCAGTATGGTCGCGATGCAAGGTAACCGACGCTGGACAGTTTCGGCATCGCCTCGACCAGCAGTCCCAAGCGTTTTCCGATGATCTCGAATCCCCCGGCGATGGTGACGCCCGTGATGTTTCCGCCCGGCCGCGCAATGCTGGTCACAAGTCCTTGGGCAACCGGATCGAACATGATTGTCACAATCGGGATCGTCGTCGTTGCCATCTTGAAGTCCAGCGACAGGCGAGCGCCCAACGTTACAATCACGTCGGGATGCGTATTGACGACATTGCG
The DNA here is from genome assembly GCA_050726155.1 of Bradyrhizobium sp. Taxonomy (GTDB): domain Bacteria; phylum Pseudomonadota; class Alphaproteobacteria; order Rhizobiales; family Xanthobacteraceae; genus Bradyrhizobium. Next base: position 15,320 of record JBOHIT010000552.1, on the reverse strand, counting down.
GACGAGTTCGGCGTAGCGTTCGGATTGCCCTTCTCCGGAGTATCGTTCGATCCCGAGGTTTTGGCCCTCGATGTAGCCAAGGCGAATCAACTCCTCGAAAAAAGCGCGCTGATACGTTTGATTGCGCACGTTCATTTCGCTGACTTTGGCGAAAGGGTGAACGAATGCGATCCGCTGCGTCCTAGCCGGTTGCTGCGCTCGGACCGCGAGTGGCCAGGTAGCTGCGGTACCGAGTGCCGTGATGAAATCGCGCCGTCGCATCTGATCCGCCCCGGTAAGGTGTCCTGCGCTTTGACTAATGCTACAGCAATCTCGACCGTCCGGCGAGGAACAAACGGCGTCGCTGGTTCAGGCGCTGGTCAGGTTCAACTTCCGCTAAGGGTCATTGGTGCCATTTGACAGGGGTCGCCATCGCCGAGCGCAAGCAGATAGAGGCTTTGCTTAGCGAAGCTCGGAAACTGTTGCAGGAGATGAAATGACCCGACCTCGCGGCGGAGTCCGCCTTGGTGTGCACAACGGACTCGAGTTGGACATTGCTCCATGTCCGGAATGTGCCATCAGCCGACGTAGCTTGTTGCTCAATCACCTTGTATATTGGCTTTTTTGAGGGATTAGTTATGGCAGATGACAAGCAGAACAGAACTCCGCCGCACCTTCAATTAATCCAGATGGGTCGGGCCCACGTCGTCGCAAGGACCGTCTATGCAGCAGCCAAGCTGGGGGTAGCCGACCAACTCGCCTCCGGACCGAAGATCGCGGCACAACTTGCTGGGCCTCTGCACGTACATGCACCCTCATTGCACAGGCTGATGCGTACCCTAGCGAGCTTGGGTATACTCACCGAGCAAACGGAGCAGCGTTTTGCCTTGACTGAGTTGGGCGAGGCGCTGAAGACAGGCGCACCTGGTTCGGCACGATCATCCGTGATCTTTGCCGGCAGTCCATCGGCGCAAAGTGGCTGGGACCATATCCTTTATTCAATTGAGACGGGCAAACCCGGTTTTGAGAAGGCACAGGGCGTCGCGTTTTTCGACTACCTCGCCAATCACCCAGAGGAGGCCTCACTATTCAGCGAGATGATGGTTGGCATCCATAACCAGGAGCCTGCAGCCGTTGCCGCGGCTTATGATTTCTCAGTCTTCAATACCATTGTCGACGTAGGCGGTGCGACCGGCAACATGTTGGCGGCCGTCCTCTCCCATCATGCCAGGCCGCGCGGCATCCTGTTCGACCGGCCACATGTTGTCACGGATGCTCCGGCTCTTCTTGCCGCCCGAGGCGTGAGCAACCGGGTAACTATTGAGCCCGGCGACTTCTTCAAGAGCGTCCCCAGTGGGGCCGATGCTTACATTCTTTCGCACATCATCCATGACTGGGACGAGGAACTGTGCATGACTATCCTGGGCAACGTAAGAAAAGCAATGAACCCGGACAGTCGTCTGCTACTTGTAGAAATGGTGCTGCCGCTCGGGGACGCGCCGCATCCAGGAAAAATGCTCGACATGACGATGCTCGTCGGTATGGGAGGTCAGGAGCGAACTGAAGCCGAATACGGCTCGCTGATTGGCGAGGCTGGCTTCCAATTAGTGCGGGTCGTGCCCACCGAGTCGGCGGCGAGCGTCGTGGAGGCCATGATAGCTTAACAGCGTACAAGGAACCCTCAAGCCTACGGAGTGCTCAATGAGTAACGAACGTTGGCCGCACTTCACCGCCCTTGCATCGATCATCTTGGTGATAGTCGTTGCGTACCTGGTTGAGCGGAAGTGCCAAAGAGAGCTTGCATTTCAGCGTGAGTTTCCATCCGCGCTGTCCGAACTCATTGTAGGAAGTGAGCCGATCAGGTGCTGGTTCAGCAATTAACGTATGTGGAGGCCGACTTCCGTTCCGGGTCAAAAGCTGCCCTGACGGCTCCAAAGTCCGACTTCAGTTTTCCCCCGAAAGCGGACGGAAGCCGGGACATCGCTGAAGGTCCGTCGGGTGCCGGCAGGCGAGGCAAGACTGCTTGCGATAATTCCAGTGCTTCACGCTTCGAGCATTTCGCGCCTTCAGATGCACCAAACGGCAATTGTTAAGGCGATTAGAGATGCTGGCGGTGTCGGCGGCCGCTCGGTGATTACTCCGACGGTTTGACGCCAAGATCGCGCAGGATACGGAGCATCACGTCACTGTCGCGCTTGAAAATACGCGCGGTCGTCGCAAAATCGGCGGGGGAAGTCAGCAGAAAACTGTTCAGCATCTGCTGGACCCTGGAGTCGGATCCGGCCTGTATCAGTAGCGACGAGAGCCGCTCCACGATCTCCCTTGGCGTGCCGCTCGGTACAGCGAAAGTAGTGAATGCGCGCGTATCGTAGAAATCGCCGATGGCGCCCTGCTCAGTGATCGTCGGCGTGTCCGGATGGGGTGGCAGGCGACTGCCTGTCACGGCGATCAACCTTCCCGTTCCCGCCTGAATCACGGGTGCCGCTGCGGCATAGCTGCCCGCGGCGCCATCCAGCGTTTGTCCCGCGACGTCATTCCACATCGGCGCTTCGCCGCGGTACTGGATGACCTGAAACTGAATGCCGTATTGCTTCCCCATGGTCTCAATGAGGACGTGCGGCGTCGAGCCCACGCCGTACGAGCCCCAGTTCAGGCTGCCGACCTTTTTGGCATATTCAATGAATTCCTGAAGATTCGTGGCGCCCGTTTTCTTCGCCGCCACCACCGGACCACCCGTGCCGCTGACCATCGTCAGATAAATGAAGTCACTTTCGGGATCGTATGGAAGGTCCTTCACCGTCAGACGGTTCTGGATGAGCGACGAAGAAATCGTGCACAGGATGGTGGTGCCATCAGGTTCAGCGCGTTTTGCTTCCGTCACACCGATCACGCCGCCTGCGCCGGCCTTGTTTTCGATGATGACCGACTTACCGATCTGCCGCGCCAAATAGTCACCGAAAGCCCGCGCGATGCCGTCGGTCTGGCCGCCCGGCGGATACGGCACGAGGATACGCAGCTGGCGGGCGGGCCACGAGGATTGTGCCTCGCTCTTCACGGACGGCGCGTACAACACCGCCGCCGAACCGGTCACGAACGTTCGCCGTGTCAGCTTTTTCATTTCCTGCCCATTTGATTTCTTGTCAATTGTCCGGCTGCGAAGACCGAGCGGTGGTCAGAATTAGCACAGAATTCCGCGGCCTGGCCTGGTGGACGAGCCTAGCGGCGATATAACTCAGGCGAAGCCCGTTGAGGGTCAGACTGAAATTTCCGCACAGCGGACTTTGTCTGCCAAGGGCCATTTGACGTGCGCACCGGGCATGGCGCGGAACAAGCCGGTTCTCGCCCCGCCCGGAAGCGGTATAAGCTCATTATCGAAGAGGTTGGCGCGAACGCGGCAATCGAGCGATCGGGCAAGCAAGCTCGACACACAGGTGGGGAGCACCAATGAAGTTAGTCTATTTCGATGATTTCAAGCTCGGCGTGCTGAAGGGCGACGCCGTGGTCGATGTCAGCGCCGAGGTCAAGGACATCCCGCATACCGGCCCGGGCGATTTGATGAACGGCCTGATCGAGCATTGGGACAGCTACAAGCCGCGGCTCGAGGCGGCGGCGGCGCGCGGCACCGGCGTGCCGCTGTCGGGCGTGCGCATCCGCCCGCCGGTGCCGGGTCCGCGCACGATCGACTGCATGGCGGTCAACTACATGGAAGACGGCGAGCGCAGCGCGCCGGCGCCGATCAACGCCTTCCACAAATCGCCGAGCGCGATCATCGGACATGGCGACACGATGGTGCTGCCGGACGTGCCGGCCCTGGTGTTCGAGGGCGAGGCCGAGGCCGCGATCGTGATCGGCAAGAAGTGCAGCCATGTCAGCGAAGCCGAAGCGATGAGCTACGTCTTCGGCTATATGAACTTCATCGACGGTTCGGCACGCGGCTTGCCGCCGCCGGGCAACGTGTTCTTCCAGATGAAGAGCCGTGACACGTTCGCCCCGATCGGCCCCTGGCTCGTCACATCAGACGAGATCAAGGATCCGCAGAAGCTGCAGATCAGGCTGTGGAACAACGGCGTGCTGATGCAGGACTTCAACACCGACGATATGGGCCACAAGATCGCCAAGTGCATCGCGTGGCTGTCGAGCATCCATACGCTGCTGCCCGGCGACATCGTCGCCACCGGCACCAATCACCGCGGTCTCAATCCATTCATGGACGGCGACACGATCGAGCTGGAAACCGAAGGGCTCGGCCGCTTGAAGTTCGGCATCAAGGACGATCTCAAGCGCAGCTGGGCGCGCAAGACCCGCCTCCAGATGCATGAAGAGGCCAAGGAAAAGACCCGCGGCGTCTACCCGGACATGACCCCGCAATTGTCGGGCAAATACGCGAAGTAACGGCTACTTCAACGCGTGAACTGCCGGGAGGAACCAGGATGCTCAAGAGCCTGACAAGGCGAGAGTTGCTGGCAGCGACCGGCAGCGTTGTCGCAGCGGCAAGTATCGCCGGCTCCACCGCACGCGCGGCGGACGCGTGGCCGACCAGGCCGATACGTGTGCTGATGCCGTTCGGCGCCGGAGGCTCGATGGACATCCTGTCGCGGCTGCTTGCCCCGATCGTATCGGACACGCTGGGACAGCCGATCGTGGTGGAGAACCGTCCGGGCGCCACCGGCACGCTGACAATGGCGGCGGTCCTGTCGGCTCCGGCGGATGGGTACACCATGATGTTTACCGGAAGCAGCTACGCCACCATCGCGTTGTTGATGCGCAACCTTCCCTTCAGCCTGGATGAATTCACGCCGCTGTCGCGGCTCACCATCGGGCCGACCCTCCTCGCCGTGCCGAGCCAGCTCGGGGTCAAAACCATCGCTGAATTCATTGCCGCCGCAAAGGCCCAGCCGGGCAAATGGTCCTTTGGCAGCTCGGGCACCGGCACCTCCGTGCATCTCGGCGGCGAGCTCTTCAAAATGACCGCGGGCCTCGACCTGACGCACATTCCCTATCGCGCCACACCGGCCATCGTCACCGACCTGTTGGAGGCACGGATACAGATGTCGGTGCTCGGCGTGGCGGACTGCCGGCAGTACGTTCTTTCCGGACAATTGCGCGGGCTGGCACTAAGCCACAGCGAGCGGATGCCGGAACTACCTGATCTGCCGACCTTCGCCGAAGCCGGCTATCCCAATGTGCGTGCAAGCAACGATTTTGGCATTGCGGTCAGGGCCGGCACCCCGGCCGCGATCCAGGCTCGGATCGAGGAAGCCTACCGCGCGGCCGTGCGCAGGCCCGAAATCGTGCAACGGCTGGCTGACATGGGGCTGATCGTCGTCGGTTCGTCATCCGCGGAGTTCAAGCAAGCCCTCGCCGCCGACACCGCTCGCTACGCCGAAGTCATCCGTGTGGCCAACATCAAGATCGAGTAAGCGCTCGGCAACGAGCAGCCACATGCTTTGAGTGAGCGCGTGAGCCCGAAATACGCCGGTAGCGGAAGTGACCCTCTACTCGATCACTTCGTCGGCGCGGGCGAGCAGCGATGGCGAGACCGTGAGGCCGAGTGCCTTGGCGGTCTTCAGGTTGATCACCAACTCGTAGCGCGTCGGCTGCAAGACGGGCATTTCCGCCGGATTTGAGCCTTTCAGGAGTTGGCCGATGTAGTCTCCTGCTTGCCTGTACATCCAACTAATGCTCGGACCGTAGCTCAGAAGACCGCCGGCCAAGGCGATTTGTTGAACAAAGCCCATCGCCAGCACCTTGTGTCGTAGTGCGAACGAAGCAATCTGCTCGCGCCGGTCCAGCAGGATCGGATCACTTGCGGTAATCAATGCCTGTGCCTTGGCAGTCAGCAATTGTTGTAACGCAGCTTCCATTTCGCTTGCGTTACTGGCGGTGAGAGTGACGGTCTCGATGCCCAGCTTCTTTGCCCCTGCTTCGGCATCCGCTTCTTCTATTTTGAAGTTCGGATTCGTGGGATTCATCAGCAACGCAATGCGGGAAATGTCCGGGGCAATTTCCTGGAGCAGTTCGACTCGCTTTGCACCAAGCACATTTGGATTAAACAGGATGCCGGTCACGTGTCTGCCGGGGCGGTTTATGCTTTCGACCAGTCCATGGCGGACTGGGTCTCCGCCGATCGTAAACACCACGGGCACCGTGTTGCTCGCAAGCTGCGCCGCCTGCGCAGAGGCGACATCTCCGGTGGCGGCAATTGCGACCACGCCCATGGCTACAAGTTCGGCCGCAAGGGCTGGCAATGCGCCATAGTCCCCGCGAGCCCACCGTTCCTCAATACGGACATTGCGGCCCTCGACGAAACCCGCCTTCGCCAGACCTTCTCGAAAAGAGTCAGCATTGAAGCGATAGGTATCGGGCGACGCGCTATTCAGGAAGCCAACCAATGGCATCTGTCGCTGCGCCAGCGCCGCAAGAGGCAGAGCAGCCGCGGCGCCTCCAACGACCGCAATGAATTCCCGTCGTCTCATCAGCGCCCCCGAGGCAGGACAGGACAATGCTACCTGTGAAGGCGTCTGCCCGATAGGGTCGAAAGTCCGGTTTTTGGGGGTCAAACCCGGAAGCAGCATGGACGAGTCGGATCGCGGGTCCGCCCCTGGAGCAGAATTGCAGCGGCACGCCGGTCAGAAACCGAGCACGCGGAGCTGTTGCTTGCTGGTCCGCTCGGCCGGGTCGATCGATTGGGCTTTACGGAAATCGGCGATTGCATCCGTGCGGCGACCCAGCACTTCAAGGGAGAGCCCGCGGTTGTTGTAGGCTTCGACATAGGACGGACCGAACTGGATCGCTTGCGTGAAATCTGTAACCGCGCGGTTGCTGTCGCCCTTGGCGACCCAGGCTTTGCCGCGCGAGTTGAACGCGTTGAAGTCCTTGGGGTTGATCGCGATCGCCTGGTCGTAGTCGGCAATCGCGTCATCGATCTTGCGCAGCGCGATATGGGCGTTGCCGCGATTCCAATACGCCACGCCGTTCTTTGGATTGATGCCGATCGACTGATTATAGTCGGCGATGGCGCCGCGATATTCCTTCAAGCCTTCATAGGCGACGCCGCGGCAATTATAGCCTGCGTAATTTTTGGGCTCGCGCTTGATGACCTCGCTGCAATCCATAACGGCAAGGTCGTATTGGCGATTGTTGCTGTAGGCAACGCCACGCGAGCTAAACAGCCAAAGCAGGTGTGGATCGAGCTTGATGGCCTCGCTGTAGTCGACGATCGCTGGCTCCCATCCGCCGTTCTTCGTGAGCAACCGCTTCCTGAACAGCGCCTGACCCCTTTGGCCGAAACCGAAGGCGTATTTCGGATCGATCGAGACCGCCTCGGTGAGATCGGAGATCGCCTGATCGAACTCACCCTTTTCCGTCCACGCCATGCCGCGGCGGGCAAAGGCCCAGACGTCCCTGGCATCGACCTTGATCGCCTCGGCGTGGTCGGCCAGTGCGGCGTCGTAGTCATGCAGGGCGTAGTGGGCGACGCCACGGTTGTTGTAGGCCCAGCCGTAGTTCGGATCGATCATGATCGCCGCGGTGCAATCGGCAATCGCGGCGGCGTGGTCCTCCTTGCTCTCGTAGGCCTCGCAGCGGTGCGCCAAGGCGGAGGCGTCCTTTGAGCTGAGCTTGATGGCCTCGCCGTAGTCGGCAATCGCGCGGTCGTAATCCCCGCTGGTGAAGGCCCCGCGGCCCCGGTTCTTGAACGCCTTGACGCGTTCTGCCACCGGCGCGCTGGCATCGTCGATGATGCGGCTGCAGGCTGCGCCCCCGACTTCCGGCTTGTCGGCGCTCGCCGCGCACGCGCCGCGGTCGGCCGGCGTGGCTGCCAGCGCCGGCATCGCCAGCAGGAGACCCGCGCAAATGAGCAGTCCAACTGACCTGCACGCTGCCATGCTGTTCCCCGCTGCCTTCTCCGATGCGAAACCTGCGGCGTGAAGATTTTAACCCAAACGGCAGACTTTCTGCCATCGTCCTTACTTGAGGTGACGATCGAGAAACTGGTGCAAGCGGTGATCGGCATTGTCCGCCGCCTCGCCGTTGTACTCCAGCCAATGCTCAAACATGGTCGTGCCGGGCTGGAGATGCCGGTAATAGAATCCATGGTACGCGCCGGGATAGACAATCAGTTCGACAGGCGGTCCGTCGTCGCCCCAGCCGGCGATCTTGCTGGAGCAGTCTGCCGCCGGCGTCCAATCGTCGAGGGCCCCGATGAAGATCAGCGTGGGTATCGCCGGACGCCCCGTCGCCGCTTTGCATGGCGGATAGAACGCAGCCGCCGCCCGGAATCGCAGGTCGCCTTGGGGATTTCCTTGGGGCATGAACTGTTCGAACGAACTGGTCTCCGCCACCGAGAGGGCAACCCGGGCGCCTGCCGAGAAGCCGATCACGCCCACGCGTTGTGGATCGACGTAGGTTTGCCCAGCCAGGAAGACGAGAGCCCCATAGGCATCCGGCCTGCGGTTGAGGAAGGTGGCAAATGCGGTCGATGTGCAGGCCTGATCGATGCCACGCCGCGTCGCATAGCTGTCGACGAGCAGGAGGACGTAGCCCCGGCCGACCAGGTCATCGGCCAATTTTTGCCTGGTCGTGCCATGCATCCCGGCGCAGCCGTGCAGTCCAATGACGGCGGGAAAAGGCCCTGCCCCGTCGGGCCTGGCCAGATCGCCCTGGATGGGCTCGCCCTCGATGAGCCGGCCCGAAAGCAACCGTTGCGAGGCGCTTACAAGCTCCACGCGCTCCAGCGGTGCCCCCCATGCATCGGCCATCAACGCGCGTGCGGCGCACCAAAGCGTCATCGCGGCGACGGCCGGGAAAGTGACGGTCCTCAACGGCGTCTCCCTCGAACGTTTGACGCACCCGGGAAAAACGGCGACCGAGCTTACTCTCGGCGGCGCCGATCTGGAACCAGCCCCATTTTTCGTCATTGAGCGATACAAGGGGGATGGCTGCCCTTACGCGAGGCGATCAGCCGCAAGCCCTGCTGTATTGCGCGACTGCGTACAGGCTGCGTATCCTCGGCATCCAGACGATGGGGAAAGTCCGATGACCGCTTTCAATACTGTGCGTTTCCGCGTCAAGCCGGGCCGCGACCAGGAGTTTCTGGATGCCCATACGAGCATTGCGGCGAACTGGCCGGGCCTGACGCATGCCAACATTATCAAGACCGGTGATCGGTCCTACTGCATCATCGCCGAGTGGAAAGACATCGACGCCTGCATCGCGGCGCGGCCGAACATGGTCGCGACGCTCAACTCATTCCGCGATACGCTCGAGGATCTCGGCGGCGGCCTGGGCGTCACCGATCCGACGGCGGGTCCGGTCGTTCTGGCGCTGAAATAATCTGGCGGTCCGGTTGCAGGTTCGAGGCCGGCTGGACTCATCAATTAGTTCAACAATCGGCTCGGGGACCGACGCGGACTAGCGGATTTGTCTCCGTCGCCTTGACGGTCCTGGGCAACTCAGAAAGCCTGTCCTCACTTCCGGGAACGAGACCGTATCGGAAGCGGTACGTCACTTGCTTCGGGGCAATTGGCGTGTGCGGGGGGTAAAGACACATTATGATGCGCGTGTTGCTCGATCGGCTCTACCTTTTCTCCGGCTACCTCGCCGGACTTTTCCTCATTGCGATCTTTGTGCTGATGATGCTGCTGTCGGCCGGCCGGCCGCTCGGCATCACTATTCCGGCGGGCGACGATTTCATCTCCTGGTGCATGGCGGCCACCGCCTTCCTCGGGCTCGCGCACACGTTCAAGCACGGCGAGATGATCCGCGTCGGCTTGTTGATCGACCGCCTCGGCGACCGCGCCCGCCACACCGTCGAGATCGCCGCCCTCCTCGTCGGCACCGGCTTCATCGGCTTTTTCGCCTGGCATGCGTCAGTCATGACCTGGCAGTCGTGGAAATTTTTCGACATTTCGCAGGGCGTCATCGCGGTGCCGCTGTGGATTCCGCAGCTCGGTTACAGCGGCGGGCTCGTGATTCTTTTCATCGCTTTCGTGGATGAACTGATCCATGTGCTGCGCGGCTTCCCGCCACGCTACGAATTGCCGAAGCCGAAGACCGCCGAGGAAATCGTCGAACGCGCCATGCAGAGCGGGGTCTGACATGGAGCTGCTCTCGATCGCCGCATTGCTGCTGGGGTTTCTCGCGCTGCTGCTGGGCGGTGGCGTCTGGATCGCCGTCGCCCTGATGGCGACAGGATGGGCCGGCATGCAATTCGCGGGCGGCGGCATTCCGGCGGGCAGCGTGCTGGCGACCACGGTGTGGGGCAGCAGCGCGTCGTGGTCGCTCGCCGCGTTGCCGCTGTTCATCTGGATGGGCGAGATCCTGTTCCGCACGCGGCTGTCGGAGGAGATGTTTCGCGGCTTTGCACCGTGGCTGAACTGGCTGCCGGGCCGGCTGATGCACGTCAACGTGCTGGCCTGCGGCGTGTTCGGCTCGGTCTCCGGATCGTCAGCGGCGACTTGCGCCACCGTCGCAAAAATCGCCCTGCCCGAACTGAAGAAGCGCGGCTATGACGAAAATCTGAGCCTCGGCTCACTGGCCGGCGCCGGCACACTCGGCATTCTCATTCCGCCGTCGATCACCATGGTGGTCTACGCGGTACAGGCCAACGTCTCGATTATCCAGGTTTTCCTCGCCGGATTTCTGCCGGGCTTTTTGGTGATGGCGCTCTATTCCGGCTACATCGTGATCTGGTCGCTCGCCAATCCGGATCGCACGCCACCGGCGGAGCCGGCGATGAGCTTTCGCAAGCGCATCTCGGAATCGCTCAACCTCATTCCCTGCCTGCTGCTGATCGCCTTCGTCTTCCTGTCGTTGCTGATGGGCTGGGCGACGGCGACGGAATGTGCGGCCTGGGGCGTGCTCGGATCGCTCGCGATCGCGTGGTGGCAGGACGGGCTGACCTGGGAATCGTTCTGGGCCAGCGTCATGGGTGCGACGCGGGTCAATTGCATGATCCTGCTGATCCTGGCCGGCGCCTCCTACATGGGCACGTCGATGGCCTATACCGGCATCCCGCTGGCGCTCGCGACCTGGGTGAACTCGCTCCAGCTCAGCCCCTATTCGCTGATCGCAGCGCTCACCGTGATGTACATCGTGCTCGGCACCGCGCTCGACGGCATCTCGATGATCGTGTTGACCACGGCCATCGTCATTCCGATGGTGAAGCAGGCCGGCTTCGATCTGGTCTGGTTCGGCATTTTCCTGGTGCTGGTGGTGGAAATGGCGGAGGTCTCGCCGCCCGTCGGCTTCAACCTGTTCGTGTTGCAGACCATGAGCGGCAAGGATTCCAACACGGTCGCCAAGGCGGCCCTGCCGTTCTTCTTTTTGCTCGTTCTCGCGGTTGCCATCATCACGGTGTTTCCTGATATCGTGATGGTGCTGCCGCGGATGGCGTTCCCTGGCTAGAGAGAGGTATTTTGATGTTTAGGCTTGTTAAGACGTTCGCGATGGCGGCCTGCGCCGCCGCCCTGGCTGCTCCGGCGATGGCGCAGACCAAATGGAATCTCCCGGCGGCTTATCCCGCCGACAATCCGCATTCGGTGAACCTGATCGCATTTGCAAAGGACGTCGGCGACGCCACCGGCGGCAAGCTGCAAATCACCGTGCATGCCGCAGCATCGCTGTTCAAGGCGCCGGAAATCAAACGCGCCGTCGCAACCGGCCAGGCGCAGGCGGGCGAGGTTCTGATCTCGCTGCACGAGAACGAGGACCCGCTGTTCGGCGTCGATGTCGTCCCGTTCCTGGCGACCAGCTATCCCTCGGCCAAGAAGCTGTGGCTGGCGTCAAAACCCGCCGTCGAAAAGAAGCTCGCGTCGCAAGGCCTGATGCTGCTGTTCGCGGTGCCGTGGGGTCCGCAGGGCATCTATGCCAAGAAAGATCTCAACACCATGGAGGACATGAAAGGCCTGAAGTGGCGCGCCTATAATGTCGGGACCTCGCGCATTGCCGAACTGGTCGGCGCGCAACCCGTCACCATCCAGGCGGCCGAACTGCCGCAGGCACTGGCTACCGGCGTCGTCAACGCCTTCATGACCTCGGGCTCGACCGGCTACGACAGCAAGGCCTGGGAAACCATGACGCATTTCTATGATACGCAGGCCTGGATCCCGAAGAACGTCACCTTCGTGAACAAGGCGGCTTTCGATGCACTCGACAAGCCGACGCAGGAAGCGATCCTCAAGGCGGCTGTCGTCGCCGAGGAACGCGGCTGGAAGCTCGCCGAGGAAAAAGCGAAGTGGTATCTCGAACAGCTTACCGCAAACAAAATGCAAGTGCTGCCGCCGCCTCCGGCGCTGAAGGCCGGGCTCGAGAAAATCGGCGAGCAGTTGACGGCCGACTGGTCGAAGAAGGCCGGCGCCGATGGCGAAGCCGTGGTCGCCGCCTACAAGAAGTAGGCCGATCGCGATTGTGATTTAAGAGAGCCCGGCTCGGTTGCCGGGCTCTTTCATTTTGCGGCGAGACTTCGCCCGTCAGCCGACATCAGCCCTTTTTGGTGTGGCCCCAGATTTCGTCCCAATTCTCGCCGGCGGCATCGACGACGCGGCCGTCGGCCTCGAAGAACTTGTTCGGGACCTGGAAGATCGCGAGCATCAGCCCACCTTCCGGGCACCAGGCGACGTGACGGCTGCCCTGCTCGCGCCAGATATATTCGCCGGCCTTGCATTCGATGCCCTTGGCCGGGCCTTCCTTGTCGACGAGCGAGCCTTCGAGCACATAGGTCTGCTCGATATTGACGTGCTCATGGTCGGGCAGCACCGCGCCGGGTGCGAACTTCATCAGCGCGGTCATCAGGCCGGTCGAGCGATCGAACAGCAGCGTCTTGGCTTCGCAACCGGGGAAACGGGTCTTCTGCCACGCCATGTCGGCCGGGCGAACCAGATGTGAGTGCGTGTCTGCGGTCTGCGAGCCTTTTGGGGTCACGGCGTCCATGGCGATCCTCCGTCTTGTTGATTTGAGACGATCCTAGCAGCTTTGCCCGTGAGTGCTACCCGGAGTGCAGCGCACCGGGTCCCGTTTTCGCCGCCTCACCAGAGGTTCTTGCCGTCGATGACAGTGACCGGCACGGCGTCGAGATCGAGATCGTCGAACAGCCGGGCATTGATGCCGACCTTGGGATTTTCGAAGTCCGGCTTGCCGGTCGACCAGTCCGGCGATTCCGAATAGGTGCCGCAGCCGCAACCGGCGCAGAAATGATGCTTTACCGTGCGGCTGCCCCACAAATAGGTGGCGACATTCTCAGACAGCGACGTCAGGCGGAATTGGGCAGGCGTGTAATAGGCCCACAGCGCGCCGCGCTTTGCGCACAGCGAACAGGTGCAGCGGGTCACGCCTTGCGGCGCCTCACTCACCTCGAATTGCGTCTGGCCGCAATGGCAGCTCCCCTTGATTGGCATGATTTTCCCCTTCCGAATGATCGACACGGCAAACCCGTAACGGAGCGCTGCTGCCAGCATGGTGTCAGCAGCCGTCCTCACGCGAAAGTCATCGATCGCGTCGGGCCATTGCCGCCTGGTTTGGAGTGACCAATCCCGCGCGTTCTCAAGCGCTTGCCGGCGAAAGGCTTCCGAATGTCACTCTGGTTTTCCCCAAGCCTTCAAGCCGCGGTCATGTGGTTGTTAAGGAGGCCGCCTAAAACTCAGGCATGAGCTACGAACCCGCCACCATCGCCACGCTTCGTCGTGCGCTCGACGAGGTCATCAAGGACAGCCGCTTCCGCCAGCGGACGTCGCCGTCGGTGCTCGAAGTTGCCGAGCACCTGCTGGCGCAGGCGGCGGTCGGCGAGCGCGACCTGGAAAGATTGAAGGCGTCCGCCTTTCAGAAACTGATTTCAACCGCCGAGCGGCTTCCGAACCGGGCTGCTTGAGCCAGACGGCGCGCCTTGGGGTCTGCTGATCGCATTGCAAGCGACCATCGGCCCACCCACGAGGCGACCGAGGGGCACGAACATGAAACGTCGCGTCGCGATTGTTCTCTCACTTTGTACGCTGGCGATCTTCGCCTATCTCACCACCAGCAAATGGCTGATTCGCCACGAGACCCTGACGTCGCACGACATCCTGCGCGACGACCGCCGCGTCGCCGTCGATGTCGCCGTGCGGCGCGACCGGGCCATGCAGGCGACGGCCGAAATGATCGAACTGCCGGTCGTGATCATCAGCCATGGCAACACCGTCAAGCACACGGAATATTCGTTCCTTGCCAACACCTTTGCCGCACGTGGCTATCTGGTCGGCAGCATCCAGCACGACATCGAAACCGACGAGCCGATGGTGACGAAGGCCGGCGAGGAATATGTCGGCCGCCGGCCGCAATATAACCGCGGCATTTTCAACATCATGTTCGCGATCGAGGAAATGAAGAAGGCGTACCCAAATGCGGATTACCGTCATCTGACGCTGGTCGGTCATTCCAACGGCGGCGACATCTCGATGTACTTCGCCAGCCGCCATTCCGAGATGGTGAAGAAAGTCGTGACGCTGGACAATCTGCGGGTGCCGTTCATGACCGACGGCAAGGTCAAGATCCTGTCGTTCCGCTCCACCGATCCGCATTTCAAGCCCGATCCCGGCGTCATTCCCGATGACGAGATGTGCATCAAGGCCGGCATCACCGTGGTGAAGACCGGATTTCAGCACAACGAACTGAGCGATCGCGGATCCGACCGGGTCAAGTCGACGATACAGTCGCTGGTCCACAAATTTCTCGATGACGACGGCTCGCTGAAGCTGGGCCAGATCAAGTCCGATGATCCTGACGTGAACCCGATCGATCCGTTTGCAATGGTGACGGCGTCCGTGCCGCGCTGAAACGGGCGGATACCAACCCAGTCTTCCGGCCCGGCGTTCCGGTCGCGCTGCCGGTGTGTCGCGAAAATTGCTAGGCTTGCTGTTTCCCCGCCCACGAATCGCGGAGACAGCAGCGCTTGGGTTTCCTTTTCGTCCTCATCGTCGGGCTTCTTGCCGGCACCATCAGCGGCATTGTCGGCACCGGCTCGTCGATCATGCTGATGCCGGTGTTGATCTATCAATACGGGCCGAAGGAAGCCGTGCCGATCATGGCGATCGCGGCCGTGATGGCGAACCTGTCGCGCATTCTGGCGTGGTGGCGCGAGGTCGACTGGCGCGCGTGCCTCGCCTATTCGGCCACCGGAATTCCGGCCGCGGCGCTGGGCGCGCGGACGCTGCTGGCGTTGCCGTCGCACGCCGTCGATATCGCGATCGGGCTGTTTTTGATCGCGATGGTGCCGGTGCGGCACTGGCTCGATCGCCACCAGCTCAAAGCGAAACTCTGGCATCTGGCGGTCGGTGGCGCCGTGATCGGCTATCTCACCGGCATCGTGG
>JBOHIT010000551.1:0-12956 GCA_050726155.1 Bradyrhizobium sp. | reverse complement strand
AGCCGGGTGCGGGCGTCGCCAGCGAAACGACCAATGTCGAGACCGTGGCGCCGCTGCGCACGCTCGACGGCTTTGGCGCGTTCGGGCCGCCGCCCTCCACCGCCAAGCCGATGCCGGCCGATTATCGCGATCGCGCTACTGCCGATCATCCGCCGGGCTTCTATGGCGCGGCCGAAGGTCCGATCGCCGTCAACACCCTGGCTTCAGCCGATCGTATCGCCGCCCTCGACACCGCGTCGCTGCGCGCGCGGCGCGCCACCTACACCAATGCCGAACCGCGCGATTTACGCGGCATCCTGTTGTCGTCGTCGCTGGCGCTGTTCCTGATCGACGCGATCGTGGTCGCCATGCTGGGCGCGGGCCTCGCCGCGCTGTGGCGGCGACGCACAGCGACCGCGGCAGTTCTGCTGGCGCTGATCCTCGCCGTGACGACGATCGCGCCCTCGCCGCTGCGCGCCGCCGACAACGATGATTTCGCGATCAAGTCGGTCTCGCAAACGCGCCTTGCCTATGTCGTCACCGGCAACGCCGACATCGATTCCATCGTCAAGGCGGGGCTGTCAGGACTAACGCTGTTCCTGGCGCAGCGCACCGCATTGGAAGCCGGCGACCCCGTCGGTATCGATCCGGCGCGGGACGAACTGGCGTTCTTCCCGCTGATCTACTGGCCGGTGGTGCCGGGCGCGCCGAAACCGCCGCAGGACGCCATCAACCGCATCGACGCCTATATGAAGCAGGGCGGCACGGTGCTGTTCGACACCCGCGACGCCATCGAGGCGCCGCCGGGCGACAACGGTCCGTCGCAGACGCCCGGCATGCGCACGTTGCGGGAGATTCTCTCCTCGCTCGACGTGCCGGAACTCGAGCCGGTGCCGCGCGAACACGTGCTGACCAAGACGTTTTATCTGCTGCGCGATTTCCCCGGCCGCTTCAATTCGGGCCAGACCTGGGTCGAAACCCTGCCGCGCGAGGATGACGACGAATCCGCATCGCGCCCGGCGCGCGGCGGCGACGGCGTCTCGCCGATCATCATCACCTCGAACGATCTTGCCGGCGCCTGGGCGCTCCGTCCCGACGGCCAGCCGATGCTGCCGCTGACGCCGGGCGAGCCGCGCCAGCGCGAATTCGCGTTCCGCGCCGGGGTCAACATCGTGATGTACACGCTGACCGGTAACTACAAGGCCGACCAGGTGCACGCGCCTGCCCTCATCGAACGGTTGGGGCAGTAGCAGCATGCAGTACGGCATCGCCTTCACCCCCCTGGTTCCGACCCTCGTGCTGTGGATCGCGCTGGCCGCGATCGTGGTGATATCGGCGCTGCTGCTGATCGGCCGTGCGCGTGGGGCCGCCGTGCGCGTCACCGCGCTGGCGCTGATTTTACTGGCGCTCGCCAATCCCTCCTTCACCCGCGAGGACCGCGAGCCGTTGTCGTCGGTCGCCGCCGTGGTGATCGACAAGAGCCCGAGCCAGAATTTCGGTACCCGCAATCAGGAGACGGCGAAGGCGCAGGAAGCCCTGGTCGACAGCCTCAAGAAGATCAAGGGACTGGAAGTGCGCATCGTCGAGGCCGGACAGGCCGACGGCGAAACCGACGGCACCAAGCTGTTCGGCGCGTTGGCGTCGGCGCTGGCGGATGTTCCGGTCGATCGCGTCGCCGGCGCTTTCCTGATCACCGATGGCCGCGTCCATGACATTCCCGCCAACGCCGCAGCCTTGGGCTTCCAGGCGCCGGTGCATGCGCTGATCACCGGCCGCAAGGACGAGCGCGACCGCCGCATCGCGATTTCGGCAGCACCAAGATTTGGCATCGTCGGCCAGTCCCAGACCATCACCTACCGTCTCGACGACCAGGGCGTCACCGGCGAGCGCGCCAGGATCGTCGTGCGCCGCGACGGCGAGGTGATCAACGAGCGCACCTTGCAGAGCGGCCAGACCGCCAATGTCGAGATCGACATCAAGCATGCCGGTTCCAATATCGTCGAGATCGAGGCCTCGCCGCTGCAGAACGAGCTGACGCTGGTCAACAACCGCGCCGTGGTCGCCATCGAAGGCGTGCGCGACAAATTGCGGGTGCTGCTGGTGTCCGGCGAGCCGCATTCCGGCGAGCGCACCTGGCGCAATTTGCTGAAGTCCGACGCCAGCATCGACCTCGTGCATTTCACGATCCTGCGTCCGCCGGAGAAGCAGGACGGCACGCCGATCAACGAGCTATCGCTGATCGCGTTTCCGACCCGCGAACTGTTCCAGCAGAAGATCAACGAATTCCAGTTGATCATCTTCGATCGCTACGCCCGCCAGGGCGTGCTGCCGATCGCCTATTTCGACAACATCGCGCGTTACGTCCGCGCCGGCGGCGCGGTGCTGGTGTCGGCCGGGCCGGATTATGCCTCGACCACCAGCATCTGGCGCACGCCGCTGGATTCGGTTTTGCCGGCCGAACCCGTCGGCGTTACCGAGAAGCCGTTCTATGCGCGCTTGAACGACACCGGTAAACGTCATCCGGTCACGCGCGGCCTCGAAGGCTCCGCCAGCGAGCCGCCGCGCTGGAGCCGGTTCTTCCGCACCGTGGACACGCGCAACGCCATCACGCCCCCGGTCATGACCGGCGCCGATGGCAAGCCGCTGTTGCTGCTGTCGCGCTTCGGCGAAGGCCGCGTCGCGCTGCTGCTGTCCGACCATATCTGGCTCTGGGCCCGCGGCTTTGAAGGCGGTGGCCCGCATCTCGACCTGTTGCGGCGGACGTCGCATTGGCTGATGAAGCAGCCCGATCTGGATGAAGAGGCGTTGCGGCTGCAGATCCAGGGCAAGGACCTCGTGGTGTTGCGGCAAACCATGGCCGACACCGTCGCACCCGTCACGGTGACGTCGCCGAGTGGCGCGACGCGTGAGCTGACGCTGAGCGCCAGCGATCCCGGCACCTGGCGCTCGACCATTCCGGCGAGCGAACTTGGCCTATGGCAGGCCACCGACGGCACGCTGAAGGCGCTGGTCAATGTCGGGCCGACCAACCCCAAGGAATTTTCCGAAGTCACTTCCACGATCGAGATGCTGAAGCCGCTGTCGCAGGCCACCGGCGGCGACGCGCGCCGCGTGGTCGACGGGACCAGCATCGACCTGCCTCGCATCGTACCGGTGCGCGCCACCAGCATCTTCCGCGGCGACGGCTGGATGGGCGTGAAGATGCGCGACGCCAGCGTCGTCAAGGGCGTCGGCGTGCTGCCGATGTTCGCCGGCCTGATCGGCTTGCTGCTGCTGCTCGGCGCCTTCGCGGCAACCTGGGTGCGCGAAGGGCGCTGAGCCCGCCGACGACGACAAGCGTTGCTTCAATCACACAGCGATCCCGTATTTGCCGAAGCTCGCCCGAGCTACGGTTGACACGGCCATTGCCTTCCGATGTTATAATATAACATTGGGGCTGCCGAGATATCTTGGCCGCCTCGGGACAAGGCCTCCATCGTCGTGAAGTGGTTCCGCAACAACGTCAAACACGGCTCGCGGCTGGCGCTGTTGGCGCTCGCGATCCAGTTCGTGCTGTCGTTCGGGCATTTCCACGCGGTCGCCGCCGCACCCGCGATCACGGCCAGCCTGGCGCAGGCCGATCTCGACTATGCGCAGATCCTGAGCTCACCGGATGCTGCAGGCCAGGTCGCGCAGCAGCCGCAGCCTGCCAACCACGATACCGACCAGCCGAATGAGCCTTGCGCGATCTGCGCCGTCATTTCGCTGGCCAACAACCTCGTGTTCTCGACGCCACCGCTGTTGCTGCTGCCGCAGGCGGTCGAACTGCTGTACCTGACTGTTGACGCCGAGTTCGCGCATCTGAACTCGGTTCATACAGCCTTCCAGTCCCGCGCCCCTCCCGCCTCCTGACATCGATTGACTGATGCGCCCGATGGGGACCGCCGCGTGACACGTGGCCGATCCGCCAAGGGATAAATCAAAATCGATCCGTCGCTTGACGGAATCAGGATCGGGACAATGACATTCAATAAGAAACGAGCGTTCCATATCGGTGGGGCAAGCTGGCTATTGCTGTGTGCGGTCGGCAACTCCGCAATGGCCCAGGACGCGGCCGCGCCGCCGGCCTCCACGCAACTGCCTGAAATCACCGTGACGGCGCCAAGCCCGATTCAGCGGCGAAACGTTGTGCCGGCGCGAACGCCTGCGCGCGTCGCCCGCGCTGTTCCCGGCCGCAACACCACGCCAGCGGCCCAGCCTCAGCCGGCTCCCGTTGTCGCAGCAGCACCGCAGCAGGGTATCTTGCCTGTCGTCACCGACCAGTTCGCGACCGTCACCGTGATCCCGAACGAGGAAATTCGCAGGCAAGGCGGCGGCACCCTGGGCGATCTCCTGTTTTCCAAGCCCGGTATCACCGGCTCGGAGTTTGCGCCCGGTGCTTCCAGCCGACCGATCATCCGGGGTCTCGATGTTAATCGCGTCGGTATTGTCGAGAACGGAATAGGCAGCAACGGCGCGTCCGACCTGGGCGAAGATCACTTCGTGCCGATCGATCCGATTGCGACCAACCAGATCGAGGTCATCCGCGGGCCGGCAACCCTGCGTTACGGGTCGACGGCGATCGGCGGCGTCGTCAGCGCCACCAACAACCGCATTCCGGAGACCCTGCCCACCTGCGCGGCACCGCCGTTTCAGACCTATGGCCTTCCGGTGAAGGCCCCGCTCGCCAATGCCGGATCGCCGGGGTGCCTGAACGTCGAGACCCGCACTGCAGTCAGTTCGGTCGATCGGGGCGTCGAAGGCGGTATTCTGCTCGACGCCGGAGGTGGCAATTTTGCCATTCACGCCGACGCGTACGGACGAAAGTCGGGCGATTACAACATTCCGGGTTATCCGTATCTGTTCGACCAGACCAGGCCGGTCAACGGACGGCAGCCGAATTCCGCGGCACAGGCCGACGGCGCATCGATCGGTGGTTCCTATATCTTCCACGGCGGCTTCATCGGCGCGGCGATAACGCAGAACGACTCGCTCTATCACATCCCCGGCATCGACGGCGCAGATCACCTCACCCGCATCGATGCGCATCAAACCAAATTCACGGCCAAGGGCGAATACCGGCCGGATGCTGCGGCAATCGATGCCGTGCGTTTCTGGGCAGGGGCCACCGACTACAAGCACAACGAGATCGGCCTCGCCGACACCGCCGATCTGACGACGCTTGGCGTTCGGCAGACCTTCACCAACAAGGAGCAGGAAGGCCGCGTCGAGGTGCAACTGGCACCATTCAACGTCCGCTTCGCCGCCCTCACCACGGCTGTCGGCGTTCAGGCGTCGCATCAGGAACTGACGGCTCCGAGTCCTGACGATATCGGCAGTCCGATAAATGGTTTGTGGGATCCGAACAAGAACACCAAGGTCGCCGGATACATCTTCAACGAACTGAAATTCAGCGACACCACCAAGGCACAGATTTCCGGTCGCATCGAACGCGCCAACCTCAGTGGAACGACACCGGGATTCATTCCGGACGAGTTCGACCTCAACGCCGATCCGAACGCCATAGGTCCCGCGACATCGCGCAACCTCAACTTCACCCCGAAGAGCGCGAGCATTGGCTTGATCCAGAATCTTCCCTGGAATCTGGTCGCGAGCATCACCGGCCAATATGTCGAGCGCGCACCCAAGCCGGCTGAATTGTTTTCGCGCGGCGCCCACGATGCGACGACCACTTTCGATATCGGCAACCCCAATCTGGGCATCGAAACCGCCAAATCGGTCGAAGTCGGATTGCGGCGGGCAACGGGCCCGCTGCGATTTGAAGTCACCGGCTATTACACCAAGTTCAACGGCTTCATCTTTCGGCGGCTGACCGGCAACACTTGCGAAGACGGCGTGTGTCAGGCGGGCCCGGGCCTCGAACTCAACCAGGCGATCTACTCCCAGCGCGATGCCACCTTCCGCGGCGGCGAATTCCAGTTCCAGTACGACGTGGTGCCGGTCTGGAACGGTCTGTTCGGGATCGAGGGACAATACGATATTGTCCGTGCGACCTTCGAGGACGGGACCAACGTACCGAGGATTCCACCGCAGCGGTTGGGAGGCGGCGTGTTTTATCGTGACGCCAACTGGCTGATGCGCGTCAATCTGCTGCACGCCTTCGCGCAGAACGATATCGCCGTGATCGGCGAGACGCCAACCGCGGGCTACAATTTGTTGAAGGCAGAGGTCAGTTACAAGACCAAGCTCGACGCATCCTGGTTCGGCGCACGCGAAATGACAGTCGGGCTCGTCGGCAACAATCTGTTGAACGAGAACATCCGCAACTCGGTCTCATACAACAAGGACGAGGTTCTCTTGCCAGGCATCGGCGTGCGCGCGTTTGCCAATCTGAAGTTTTAAACCGCGCCGTAGGGTGGGCAAAGCGAAGCGTGCCCACCATCACGAGGATTGGATCGATGGTGGGCACGGCGCAAGAGCGCCTTTGCCCACCCTACACACCGCTTATCGCGCCTTGCTCCAGTCCGGGCGAATGGCGCCGGAGACGTCAGTGAAGGCGCCGTCGACGAGTTCGGCGACCAGCAGGCGGCTGTAATCCACCGGACCCGGCATGGTCGCCCTTCCCTTCGGCACCGCCTTGAAACCGACACGACCATAATAGGGCTCGTCGCCAACCAGAATAACGAGGCGATGGCCCTTCGCCTTGGCATCCCTGAGTGCGCGATCGAGCAGCATGCGCCCGACGCCGCGGCTGCGAAACGGCGGCTCGACGGTCAACGGCCCGAGCATCAAGGCGGGCGTGTCGCCGATACACACCGGCAACTGGCGCACCGAGCCGACCATCAGCGTGCCGATCCGCGCCGTGAACGACAGATCGAGCAGATGATCGACATGCTCACGCAGTCGGTAGGCACTCAGCACGAAGCGGCCGGGGCCGAAGGTGCGTTCGAGCAAGCGCTCGATCGCCTGCGCGTCCTTTGGCGTTTCGGGCAATATGGTAACGGCGAGATCGCTCATGGTGACGCGCGGGATAGCATCTGGCGGCGGCGCGGTCCATTGCCGGCCAGGCTAAATCCGCCTTTGCCTCATTTCTTGTTAATGGCGGGCTGCGACAGGTAGGCCAGCAGTTTCATCTCGCGGCGGCCGCGTGTCACGGTATCCAGCACCAGCCCCGATGAAACCGACAGCACCGCCACGATCATCAACCCCATCGACAATACCGCGGTCGGCAATCGCGGCACGAGGCCTTCCTCGAGATAGGTGATGATGACGGGAATCGCGAGGGTGACCGAGAGCAGCATCAAGAGCACGCCGATGACGGTGAAAAATCGCAGCGGCTTTTCCGACCGGTAGAGCTTCAAGATGGTGCCGAGAATCCGGAACCCGTCCCGCCAGGTGTTCAGCTTGCTGACCGACCCCTCGGGCCGCGCGTAATAGGGCGTCTCGATCTCGGCAACCGGCAGCGCCAGTTCGAGCGCATGCACGCTCAGCTCGGTTTCGATCTCGAATCCGTCGGACAGCACCGGAAACGATTTGACGAAGCGGCGCGAGAACACGCGGTAGCCGGACAGGATGTCCTTGAACGCCTGGCCGAACACCGCGGACAGGAAGCTGGTCAGCATCCAGTTGCCGGTGCGGTGACCGGGCCGGTAGGCGGCGGCGGATTGATCGACGCGAAAGCCCACCACCATGTCGAGGTGATCATTGACCAGGGTATCGATCATGCGCGGGGCGCTGGGGGCGTCGTAGGTCGCGTCGCCGTCGACCAGCAGGTAGATGTCGGCATCGATATCGGCAAACATCCGCCGGACCACATGTCCCTTGCCCTGGCGGCGTTCGCTGCGCACCACGGCGCCGGCCGCGCGTGCCATTTCGACGGTTCGGTCGCTCGAATTGTTGTCGTAGACGTAGATCTCGGCTGCCGGCAGCGCTTTGCGAAAATCGGCGACCACCGTCGCGACGGCGGCCTCCTCGTTGAAGCACGGCACCAGAACGGCAACCCGCAACGCTGCTGTCGTCATCGCGGACCTGCCGAATCAAGTCTGTTCATGGGTGGTTTATACCGCACTCAGGCTTTCGCCGGTTGGGGGAGGTCCGGTCCATCCGCAACGGCCGCGCCGCGCGGCCCGAGCGTTGCAAATAACAGGGTCCAGAGCGAGAGCATGGCGATCGGCATGACGTAGTAGGGTGTGAAGATCGGATGGGTCATGAAGAAAATCAGGTTTACCACGAGATTGGCGGCCAGCACGATCGCAACCCGCCTCGCAGGCCCCTGATTGGAGCGCCAGAGCCAGGCGGTCCATGCGGCGGCGACCGCCAGCAAAGTGAATTGCACGTCGACGAAATACCGCCAGAGCACGCTTGCATCCAGCTCCGGCGGCGCCACGTCGGGGCCGCCATAGGTCGTCGTGAACGGACTGCCCGCATTGATGGCATTCGCGACCAGCGTCGGCGCCATCCCGATCAATAACGCAACGCCGAATGCCGCGCCCTGCAGCAACGTTTCCCGGTTTCGCGCCAGCAGGAATGCGCCGGCGAGATAGAGGCAATAGCCCGCCGACAGCAACAGGTTCGGCAGGCGCAAATTCACGGACAGGCCGATCAGGAGGCCGACCAGCGCGAGCAGGCCAAGCCGATGCCGCGATCCATCCGCGAACAGTTTTGCGGTGAGCCAGCCCGCCAGCGCGCAGACGATCATGGTCGGCGCCACCGAATAGCTCGCCTTGGTCGGGTTGATCATCAGATAGACCGCGATGTCGGCGGAGACGGCGGCCAGCGCCAGCGAATACCAGGTTGCTGCGTAACTTATTGCGAGAAGCCCGAAGGCGGCGATCACAATCGACGCCAGCACATAGAGCGGGATGACCTGAAAGCCCTGGGGAAACAGCGCCAGCACAAAGCCGGTTCCCGGCGGATATTGGATCACGCGTTTGTTCGTCTTCTCCATCCAGATGTGACAGGGAGTAAGCGACGCGACATTCCAATCGGGATAGCCGATCTCCTTCAGCTTGTTGGCAACATAGCCGTCGTCGCGCTTGATATCGGTGTTGAGGCCGTCGAGGCCGAACTGTTTGAACAGATGCGCCTGCCGCAAATAGCAGATGTCGTCATAGACCCCGCGGCTCTCGCTCCAGCGCGAGATGGTCCAGACGTTGCTCGCCAGCACCATCAGCAGCCCGACGCCGCACAGAATCTTTACGAGCTTCAACCTGTCCATTGTCGAGCCGACCCCTGCCCCGATTTCACCGCTTCTAGGGGCTGCCATGGCGGGACGCAACCGATCGGTTGGAGAGAATCAGCGCCAGGTTGTGATCCGCGCCTTGCCATCCAGCACTTCGGCGATCCGAAGCCGCGTCCCCTGGGTGGTCTCCGCCGGCAGCGCGCCGGCGTCGTAAAATCCGCATTCCACGATCTCGCGGTTGGGTTCCGGCAAGCGATCCTGCCGGAATTGCCTGATGACGTAGACCGCGACATGGTCGCGGCGGGAGATGTGGCCGTTGAAAAACAGGCCGTGCAGGGTGGGCTCCTCCGTCAATTCGATCCGCCCCTCCTCGACGAGTTCGCGCCGCAAGGCCTCGAGAAAGGTCTCGCCGACCTCGACCCCGCCGCCCGGCAGATGCCAGCCGGAGATGTAGCTGTGCCGGACCAGGAACACCCTGTCGCCGCCGTCGAGCACGACGCCACGGACGCCGAGCGTCATGCCGCGGGCGATCCGCCAGTACAAATGAAATACCTGCCGCAGCTGGGGCTCGAAGCGCTTTCGGAGATCCTGCAGGGCCGTCACAAATACCTCGGATAATCAGACATCACGTTTGATCCTTGCGCGGATACCGCCGGCTTGCCAATACATTGCGGGGGTTGTTGACGGGATTCTTGCCGAGGTTCTTGGTGGCCACATTCACGCTGGCGCATTTGTCCGATCCGCATCTCCCGCCGCTGCCGGCGGCGCGCTTTCGCGATCTCGCGGGCAAGCGCGCGCTGGGCTATCTCAACTGGACCCGCAACCGCCACAAATACCATCGCCGCGAGGTGCTGGATGCGCTGGTCGCCGATATGCAGGCGCAGCAGCCGGACCATATCGCGGTCACCGGCGACCTCGTCAATCTGGCGCTGGAAGCCGAATTCAGCCCGGCGCAGGCCTGGCTCGAAAGCGTCGGCGCGCCGCAGCATGTCACTGTCATTCCCGGCAACCACGACGCCTATGTGCGCGCCACCAGGCATCGCTTTGTCGGCACGTTCGGCGACTATCTGCGCGGGGACGCCGCTCTGGACGGCACGACATTTCCATTCGTGCGCCGGCGCGGACCGCTGGCGTTGATCGGCGTCTCCTCGGCAGTGCCGACGCTGCCGCTGATGGCGACCGGCACGCTCGGCCACACCCAGCTCGGCGCGCTCGACCGGACGCTGGCGCAATTGTCGTCCGAACAGGTGTTCCGGGTCCTGCTGGTGCATCATCCCCTGCATTCGGATGCGCGCATCAAGCGGTTGACGGATTCGCGGCAACTGCGGGCGCTGCTGAAGCGGCATGGCGTGGAGCTGGTGCTGCACGGCCACGACCACATCCATTCGACCATGTGGGTCGAGGGCACCGACCGCCAGATCCCCGCGATCGGCGTACCGTCGGCGTCGGCGCTGGCGCACCGGCATTATCCGGCCGCGGCCTACAACCTGTTTTCGATCGAGCGCGACGGCGACCAATGGCGCTGCATGCAGACCGTGCGCGGGATCAGCGACGACATGCGCGTGCGGCAGGTCCGGCAGACCAAGCTGTCGTAACCTGGTCAAGCGGGGCTAGTCCCCGCCGCCGCCGCAACCTCCGCCGCCGCCATCCCCGCCACCGCCCCCATCGCTGCCCCCGCTATCGCCGCCATGACCACTGGCGTCACCGTGGCCACTGGCGTCGCCATCGCCGAAGCCGGCCGACGAACCGTCCACCGACGAGTCCGCGAAATCACCGCCGCAATAGGCGGCCCCGCTGCCGTTCTTTCGCAGCTCCTTGCAGTCGGGGTGATAGACAAAGCCGTTGGGGATATTGAGCTTGCTGTCGAGCGCAAATAGCAGCGGCAGCCGGGTCGGCCTGACAGGGTCGAGGTTCTCGTACTTGCAGCAGTACCACCAGACCCGCCGCAGGCCCTCATTGCTCTTGCGATGCTCGCCCAGCACTACGGCCGGGGTGTGATGCAGGAAACCGCCGAACGCGCGGCGGCAAAACGCATCATACTCGCGCGTGTAGAGAATAAACTCATGCCACAAATCGTCGGCGATTTGCGAGGGCATCGAGACGTAGCGCTTGCCGCTCATGAGATAGGCGAGGAAATACTGCCGCAGGCCCCGCGAGACCAGCGCGCTGTCCTTGCGCTCGAAGCCCGGGTGATGCTTCTCCAGCCGTTCAAGCAGCCCGCGCGGCCAGCGGAAGGTGCGGATAAATTCGGCCCGCCTGAACGTCAGCCATTTGCCGTACAGGCGCCCGGCGATGACCAGGACGACCACCGCCACGACGGCGTTGGCGACGATGATGGTTGACACGAGACCCCCTTAAGGCTCCGCGCTAGAGATTCCGCAGGCTTGCAAACAGCGCGAGGCCGAACAGGGCGGCGCCGCCGAGCAGGAATCCGAGCACGAACATCCAAAAGCCGCCGCGGCGTTTCGGCGGCTCCTCCGCCGCCGGCTCGACCATCGGCGTTGCCACCATCGCATGCTCGCGCTCGATCATGCGGCGCGCGACATAATCGGTGACGGCATCGACGATCACGGGCACGTCATGGGATTCGGCGAGCACGATGCGGCCGAAACGGGTGTCCTGCACGAAGCGGTAGATCCGCTTGTCGCGCCCCATCAGGATGTGCGCGACGACGTCGATCCACAGCCGCGGCGTCTCGCCCTGGCTGACGCCGCGGTCGAACAGGTCGACCTTTTCGGGGATCTGCGCAAACAACGGATCGAGCGCCTCGTTCATGATCTCCAGCCGCGCCACTTCGGCGTCGCGCAATTCGACGACGACGCCGGTGCGGTCAGCGGCCTCGATCCTCGCCTTGCGCAGCGCGTCGCGCAGCCGCGTCGGTCGCGGATCGGTGGTGGCGGTACTCGGTACGTCTGACATCTGGCGGCCCGCCTTTGTCCTGAAGGGTTGGCGGGTTAACCTATCAGTAACCATGTTTTCCGCAAAGCTCGTTTGTTCCCAATGACTTAGGTTTTGGTTGAAAAGCCTCGTTCCGGTTGAAAAGCCGGACGGCCCCACCCGGAAATCCGGATGGGGCCGCCATGGTCCTTGGACGTTTCTTCTAGTCAGTCGGCAGCAGCCCGCTTATGCCGAGACGCGGGACGGCTCTTCCACGATGGAGAAGCGCACGCCGGCCTTGTGGCGGTTCTCTTCGGAGACCGTCTTCCAGGCCTCCTCGGCTTCCTTGCGGGTCTTGAACGGGCCTTGAACCTGGGCCGAGCCTTCCACCAGCTTGTGGAAGTTCATCGAGCCGAATTCACCGCCGATCACCCAGAAATTGCTGCCTTTGGTCATTGTCAGTCTCCTGTTTCCAGCGTTAGTCGAACTGGTTCATCGTGTTGTGGGCACCGCCCGCCTTGAGGGCCGCCTCGCCGGCGAAGTATCCCTTGTGATCGTCGCCGATGTCGGAGCCGGCCATGTTCTGATGCTTCGCACAGGCGATGCTCTGCCGGATTTCCTGACGTTGAACGTTCTTAACATACCCAAGCATACCCTGCTCGCCGAAATATTCCCTCGCGAGATTGTCGGTCGACAGCGCCGCCGTGTGATAGGTCGGCAGCGTGATCAGGTGGTGGAAGATGCCGGCGCGCTTGGCTGAGTCGGCCTGGAAGGTGCGGATACGCTCGTCGGCTTCGAGAGCCAGCGGCGTAGCGTCGTATTCCGCCTTCATCAGCTCGGCCCGATTGTACTTGCTGACATCCTTGCCGGCTTCCTTCATCGCATCGTAGACCTGCCAACGGAAGTTGAGCGTCCAGTTGAACGACGGCGAGTTGTTGTA
>JBOHIT010000550.1:0-8476 GCA_050726155.1 Bradyrhizobium sp. | reverse complement strand
GGCTGGAACGTGGTGACCGGCTATCTCGACAGCGCCGCGCGCGGCGCCGGCAAGGACAAGCAGACCGCGCATGATGACCGCTATGAGGTCGCCGATGAGTATATGGAGCTGGTCTACAAGCTGTGGGAAGGCAGCTGGGAGGACGCCGCGGTGCTGCGCGACCGCGCACGCGGCATCTTCGCGGACCCAACGAAGGTTCATGCCGTCGCACATGAGGGCAATAATTACCGGCTCAATGCCATTCACCTGAGCGAGCCGTCGCCGCAGCGGACGCCGGTGCTGTACCAGGCCGGCACCTCGCCGCGCGGCCGGCAATTCGCGGCGGAGCATGCCGAATGCGTGTTCATGTCGGGCCCGTCGGCCAAGATCATCGGGCCGCGCGTCGCGGCGATCCGCGAACTCGCCGCCGAGGCCGGGCGCAACCCGGCCGAGATTCTGATGTTCAGCATGTTCACCGTCATTCTCGGCCGCACCGACGCCGAGGCCAAAGCCAAATATGACGACTATCGCAGCCACGTCAGCGCCGAAGGCGCACTGACCTTGATGTCCGGCTGGACCGGCGTCGATTTCTCGACCTATGACCTCGACCAGCAGGTCCGCCATGTCGAGAACGACGCCGGGCGCTCGGCGATGGACAACGTTACCCGCGCCGACCCGGACCGGGTCTGGACCGTGCGCGAGGTCGCCCAGCATGTCGGCATCGGCGGCGCAGGACCAGTTGCGATCGGCACGCCCGAAAAGGTCGCGGACGCGATCGAGACCTGGTTCGAGCAGACCGATGTCGATGGCCTGAACATGCCGTTCGCGGTTTCGCCCGGCGACTTCGAGGATATCGCCGACATGCTGGTCCCCGAACTGACAAGGCGCGGCCGCTACAAGCAGGCCTACGCCGAGGGCACGCTGCGCGAGAAGCTGTTCGGCGCCGGGCGTGCGCGGCTGACGGCAGAGCACCCGGCCAACAAGTATCGGCCGGGTGTGCGAGCGAAGGCGGCGGAGTAGAGGCACCGCTTTATCTCCGTCATTGCGAGCGTAGCGAAGCAATCCACACTTTCCATGCCGCACGATGGATTGCTTCGCTGCGCTCGCAATGACGACTGAAATCAATTCACCGAATTATTCACCACCACCTCGATCAGCTTGGCGCCGGGCCGGCTGAACGCCGACGACAGCACCGACTTCAGCTGGCCGGGATCGGTGACCTTGGTCGCTTCCAGTCCCAATGATTTCGCGACGCCGGTGAAATCCACCGGCGGATCGACAAAATCCATGCCGACATAATGATCGTCGCCGTGGAAGGCGAGCAGCCGCTGCTTGATGATGCGATAACCGCCATTGTTGACGATGACGAAGGTCAGCGGCAGCTTGTGGTTCGCCGCGGTCCACAGCGACTGGATCGAATACATCGAGCTGCCGTCGCCGGAATAACACACCACCGGCCGCTCGGGATTGGCGAGGCTGACGCCGACGGAGGCCGGCAGGCCCCAGCCGATGCCACCCGAGGCCAGCGCGTGATAGCCGTAGCGATCGCGATGCGGCCGCATCGCCAGGATCTGCCGCGACGACGTCAGGCCTTCGTCGACCAGGATCGCGTTGTCGGGCATCGCCTCCACCACCTGCAGCGCCAGCCAGTCCGGATCGATCGGCGACTTGGTGCTGGCCTTTGAAATCTGCTCGATCACGCCCGTGCGCTTCGCGGTCCAGTTCTTCGACGCCAGCACAGCAACACCCTGCCTGGCCCGCGTCTCCAATGCACCCCCGCCAGCTGATTTAAGCGCCGGAATCAGCGCGCGCAATGTTTCCTTCACATCAGCCTTCAGCGCGATCTCGGCGCCGTAATTCTTGGCGAGATCCCAGTCGACCAGGCCGATCTGCACGATGCCGAGGCCATCCGGCAGCGGATCGACCTCGCTATAGACCGACATCCGCAGCGGATCGGCGCCGAGTACGATCATCAGATCATAGGGCGACAACACCTCGCGAACCTGTTTCTGCAGGCGCGACAGCGCGCCCATGAAGCACGGGCTTTCCGACAGGAAATGCGCGCCGTAGGGCGTCGAGCATTGATAGGCCGGTGCACCGAGCAACTCCGCGAACTGCGCGGCTTCCTTCAACGCGTCGCTCTTGACGATCTCGTCGCCGGTGATGATCACCGGCCGCTCGGCTTTGAGGATGCGCGCCATCAACGCCTGCAGCGCCTCGTCCGACGGCTTGACGCGGGTATCGACACGGGTCGAACGGCCGAGTTCGATGCCGGCCTCGGCGTTGAGGATATCGCCCGGCAGCGAGATGAACACCGGCCCGGTCGGCGGCGTCATCGCGATCTTGGCGGCGCGGCGCACGATCCGCGGCAGATCCTCCAGCCGCGTCACCTCGACCGCCCATTTCACCAGCGGTTCCGCCATCTGCACCAGCGGGCCGTACAGCACCGGCTCCATCAGCCCGTGGCCCTGCTCCTGCTGGCCTGCGGTGAGGATCATCGGCGTGCCGGTGAAGCTCGCATTGAACAGCGAGCCCATCGCGTTGCCGAGGCCGGGCGCAACATGGACGTTGCAGGCAACGAGCTTGCCCGAGGCACGGCTGAAACCGTCGGCGATCGCGACCACCAGACTTTCCTGCATCGCCATCACATAGGTGAGGTCGGGATGATCCTTCAGGGCGTGCATGATCGGCAGTTCGGTGGTGCCGGGATTGCCGAACAGATGCGTGATGCCCTCGTCCTTCAGCAATGCGAGAAAGGCCGAGCGCCCGGTAATGCGGTTTTTCATATTTCCTCCTGCCCGCGGTTCGTTGACCAGCGGGATGAGGCCACCTGATCAAACCGCGGCGGTTTAGGCAATGGAGCGCGGTCATAGCTGCCCTGCGCGAGCGCCATCAGAACATCCCCTCGCGATCAGCCCGCTTCTTCTTTTTCGAGCGCTGCCAGACCACCCCGGGATAACCTTTCAGCGGCACCAGCGGCTCGCCGGTGTAAGCCCATTCCTGCAATTCCTCGATCGCGATGTGATAGAGCGGCTGGCGGCCGGTGCGGCCTGTGAACAGGGCGCGGGGAATGTTGACCATGTGCGGCGAACGCGGCCGCTCGTAAGCGATCGGCGTGCCGCAGCTGGCGCAGAAGCTGCGCACCGTTTTCGTCGCCTTGTCCTCGTAGCGCGTGATCGAGGTCATGCCCTTGGTGATGCGGAAGCGCTTGCGCCAGCTTCCGACATAGGTCGCGTAGGCAGCACCATGGGCGCGGCGGCTTGACGGCGTATGGTCGTGCCAGGCCCAGCGCGCGGGCACGTCGATCTCGAAACACACCTTGCCGCACAGGCATTGACCGGCGGCGGGTTTGCCGACCGCCACCGGTTTTGTCTTTTTCTTTTCGGCTTCTTCTTCCGGAAACATGTTCGGCCTCATGTTTTCGTCATTGCGAGCGAAGCGAAGCAATCCATTTCTTTCTTAGCGCCGTGAGATGGATTGCTTCGCTTCGCTCGCAATGACGGCAGAGTGTTACGCTTGCGCCAACTCGTCATGCGCGGGGTAATCGGTATAGCCGGCGACATCGCCGCCATAGAACGTCGCGCGGTTATACGGCGTCAGCGGGAAGCCGCGTTGCAGCCGGCGCGGCAGGTCGGGATTGGAGATGAAGATGCGTCCGAACGCGATTCCATCGGCATGGCCGTCGGCGATCGCGGCATTCGCCGTGTCGCCGGTAAAGCCGCCGGCTGATATCAACACGCCTTGCCAGATCGGGCGGAACAGCACCATCGCCGACGGCACGTTCTGCCAGTTGACCTCGGCGCGGCCGGCGCCGCTGGAGCGCGGCTCGATGAAATGCAGATAGGCCAGCCCCAGCGGATTGAGCGCCTGCACGACATGGGTGTAGAGCGGCATCGGGTCCGGTTCGCCGCTGCCATTCGCGATGCCGTAAGGCGACAATCGGAGGCCGACGCGGCTGGCGCCCCAGACCTCGACCACGGCGTTCGTCACTTCCATCAGGAAGCGCGTGCGGTTTTCGATCGAGCCGCCATATTGATCGGTGCGCAGATTGGTGTGCGACTGCAGGAACTGCTCGATCAGATAGCCATTGGCGCCGTGGATCTCGACGCCGTCGAAGCCGGCGGCAAGTGCATTCTTCGCCGCCTGCCGGTACGCATCGATCACGCCTGGAATTTCCGATGTCTCGAGCGCACGCGGCGTCTCGTAAGTGACGGCCTTGCCGTCCGCCGTCCCGGTCTTCAAATCGGGCGGGATCGCGACCGCCGAGGGCGCCACCGGCAGCACGCCGCCGGGTTGGAACGAGGAATGCGAGACGCGTCCGACATGCCAGAGCTGGAGGAAGATCACGCCGCCTTTGGCATGAACGGCATCGACGACCTTTCGCCAGCCTGCGATCTGCTGCTCGGTATAAATACCGGGTACGCCGGGGCTGCCAAACCCCGTCGCCATGACAGGCGATGCTTCTGCAATGAGCAATCCGCCCGGCGTCGCGCGCTGGGCGTAATATTCGGCGTTCAGCGGCCGGGGCGAGAGACTGGGCCTCTCCGCCCGCATCCGGGTCAAAGGCGCCAAAGCGAGACGGTGTTTGAGCTGGTAGGGGCCGATCTGCAGCGGTGAAAACAACGATGGGTAATTCATGTTGGTGAGGAACTCCAAATTCTCCGTATTCATACGAATATGTAACCGGTTCAGTCTGTTCGTAAAAGACGGGGGCAACTTTTGTTTTGATGCGATGCGGCCGTTGTGGTCGAAAAGATATAGTGAGCGGATATTTCATGGCGAAATCGAGTGCGAAGTCGCTTCCCTCCCTCAGCGTCCGTATCGATCTCGAGCCCGAAGGCCGGATCGGACCGGGCAAGATCCAGCTGTTGGAGCACATCCAAGAACACGGATCGATTTCAGGCGCCGGCCGCGCCATGGACATGTCCTACAAGCGCGCCTGGGACCTGGTCGACGAGATCAACCGCATCTGCCGGCAGTCCGCCGTCGAGCCGCAGACCGGCGGCAAGAATGGCGGCGGCGCGGTGCTGACGCCGTTCGGCACCTCGCTGGTCAAGCGCTACCGCAAGATCGAACGCGACGCCGCGAGCGCGGTGCGCCGGGAGTTGCAGGCGCTGCGCAGCGAGATCGCTCGCCCGAAGAAGCGGGCGGGTTAGTAGATCGACTCCGAGTTGTCGTCCCGGCGAAGGCCGGGACCCAAACGCGGCAGCGGTCATTGTTGCAGAAGGTATCTAACGCCAGCGCTCTCGCCGATAAGCCGCGGAGTATGGGTCCCGGCTCAAGGCCGGGACGACATACACAATTGTCTGATTCAATTTTCAAACAGCCGTCATGCCCGGCCTTGTCCCGGGCATGACGATGAGTGTATTGCGGCAATGCTAACCCGTCTTGATCCAGACCGCCTTGACGTTGAGATATTCTTCCAGATGCTGCTTGCCTGACTCACGGCCATAGCCGCTCATCTTGTAGCCGCCGAACGGCACCGCCGGGTCCATCGCCTGATAGCAATTGACCCAGACCGAGCCGGCGCGCAGCGATTTTGCCACCTGATGCGCCTTGCTGACGTTGCTGGTCCAGACGCCGCTGCCGAGGCCAAACGTCGTGGCATTGGCGCGCGCGATCAGATCGTCAGTGTCCTTGAAGGAGATCGCCGAGATCACCGGGCCGAAGATTTCCTCCTGCGCGA
Source organism: Bradyrhizobium sp. (assembly GCA_050726155.1). GTDB lineage: Bacteria > Pseudomonadota > Alphaproteobacteria > Rhizobiales > Xanthobacteraceae > Bradyrhizobium. The sequence continues at coordinate 2,811 of JBOHIT010000550.1, read as the reverse complement.
TCCGCATATTGTCCTGCACGTTGGCGAACACCGTCGGCGCCACGAAATAACCCTTCGACAGCGCGCCCTCGGTCAGCGGCGCACCGCCGGTCAGCGCCTTGGCGCCTTCCTGCTGCCCGATCGAGAGATAGCCGGAGACGCGCTTCATCTGCTCCGCCGACACCAGCGGTCCGATTTGGGTGTTGGGATCGAGACCGTTGCCGACCTGCAGCTTCTTGCCGAATTCAGCGACGCGGCCGACGAACTCGTCATAGATCTTGTGCTCGACGAACAGCCGCGTGCCGGCGCTGCAGATCTGGCCGGAATTGGCGAACACCGCCATCGCTGCACCCGGCACCGCCGCATCGAGATCGGCGTCCGCGAACACGATGTCCGGCGACTTGCCGCCGAGTTCGAGCGAGACGCGCTTGAGATTGCCGGCGGACGCCCTGACGATGGCCTGGCCGGTGACATGCGAGCCGGTAAAGGCGACCTTGTCGACGCCGGGATGCGAGGACAATGCCGCGCCCGCCGTCTCGCCGTATCCGGGCACCACGTTGACGACGCCGGGCGGAATGCCGGCTTCCATGCAGAGTTCGGCCAGCCGCAGCGAGGTCAGCGGCGATTCTTCCGCCGGCTTCAGGATCACGGTGCAGCCCGTCGCAATGGCGGGACCAATTTTCCAGACGCTGGCGCTGAGCGGACCGTTCCAGGGAATGATCGCGCCGACGACGCCGACCGGCTCCTTCAGCGTGTAGGAGAAGATGTCGCCGGGCAGCGAGTTTTCGATGGTCTCGCCATGCAGCGCGGTCGCCTGGCCAGCGTAATAACGCAGCATGCCGAGCACGCGCAGCCGGTTGCCGCGGGTGCGGCTGATCGGCGCGCCCATGTCGAGCGTGTCGAGCTGCGACAGTTCCTCAAAATTCTTCTCGACGAGATCGGCGAGCTTCAACAGCAGGTTCTGCCGTTCGAACGGCTTGACCTTGCTCCAGGGTCCCTCGAACGCGCGGCGGGCTGCCGCCACCGCGCGGTTGATATCCTCGGCGTCGCCCTCGGCTACCGTTGCGAGCAGTTCGCCGGTCGCGGGGTTGTGGGTCTCGAACTTCTTGCCGGAGGCCGCATCAACCCATTTGCCGTCGATCAGCATCTGCTTGTAGGAACCATCCGCATAGGGATGGCGCGTAATCGGAATTGCCTGCGATACAGCCATGGTTAAACTCCCTTGTTATCGAATTCGGTCGACCTTGCGCCGGTCGGCGTTCCTGATGTGTGGATTTTGCGATGCCTGGGATCGTTATATCCAACAAACTATATCGTACAGACCGAACCGTAAAGCGGACCAGCCGTGCGAAGCGAGCCGGTAAACGATGACCTCCTATGCCGGTTCGTGCATGGTCGGTGCTATATTGCCCTGATGAATAGTCTAACCTGATTTGGGTCCGGAGGAAGTCTGCATGCCCCATCCCGCCATGTCTGCCAGTCATGTCGCCGTGATCACCGGAGGCGCGTCCGGAATCGGGCTTGCCGCCGCGATGCGGTTCGCCGGCCTCGGCATGAAAGTCTGTATCGCCGATATCGGCGCCGGGCGGCTGGCTGAGGCCGCGGCAAGACTGTCGTCTGCCGCCAAGGGTGGCGCCGATATCATGACCGCCGAGGTCGATGTCAGCAGGGCCGAGCAGGTCGCCGGGCTGGAAGCCGCAGTGCAGAAGCGGTTCGGCGGCACCGATATCCTGATGAACAATGCCGGCATCGGCCCCGACAGCAACAGCTTTGGGCCGCTGGAAAACTGGCAACGCATTCTCGCCGTCAACCTCTGGGGCATTATTCACGGCACCCAAATGTTCGCGCCGCACATGATCGAGCGCGGACGGCCCGGGCTCATCATCAATACCGGCTCCAAGCAGGGCATCACGACGCCCCCCGGCAATCCCGCCTACAATGTCTCCAAAGCCGGCGTGAAAGCACTCACCGAGGCGCTGCAGCATGAATTGCGCAACACCGAGGGCTGCGCGATCAGCGCGCATTTGTTGATTCCGGGTCACGTCTTCACCGGCCTCACCGCACGCGGCCGCGCCGAGAAGCCGCCGGGAGCCTGGACGCCGGAGCAGACCGTCGATTTCATGATTGAACGCATCGATGCCGGCGATTTCTACATCCTCTGTCCTGACAACGACGTGCCGCGGCAACTCGACGAGCGGCGCATGCAATGGGCCGCCCGCGACATCGTCGAAAACCGCCCGGCGCTGTCGCGCTGGCATCCCGATTATGCGGAGGCGTTTGCGCGGTTTGTGAAGGGGGAGTAGCGGAAGGGTTGTTATCCGCGCTGCTGCGCTGAATGAAGCTGTCGTCCTCCGCGAAAGCGGGGGACCCAGTACGCCGCGGCTTCTCGGTTCAATCATTATCGATCTCGAACCGTCATCCTGAGGTGCTCGCCATCTTGGCGAGCCTCGAAGGATGGCCGCAGGCACGGAGCCAGTCATCCTTCGAGGCTCGCAAGCGCTCGCACCTCAGGATGACGTCGAGAGAGCAACTCATCACATTCACGGTGGTAGACACACCTTCACCTTCTCGCGGCGCATCGCGCCCGAGGTTTGCTGGAAACTTCACGCCCTCGAAAATTCAGAGGGCGCAGGGAATGCCGGATGCGCGCTGCACCCGCGATCTCGTGAGCAATGTGCACAGAAAAGTGCGCCCACGAGCATACAGGGCAGCGGAGAGCATCCGACATTCCCTGCGCAATGGCTTTACGGCTTATATCGTGCTCTCCCCGGAGAACGGCTCTTTTGCCTCCGTTGCGCCCTGAAAGCTGTTGCCTCCAGGTGCATTGACGCC
>JBOHIT010000549.1:0-13717 GCA_050726155.1 Bradyrhizobium sp. | reverse complement strand
CCGGCATCGGCGCCAGCATGCGGCCGAGTTCGATGACGTACCGGTAGCGGTCGTCCCACTCGTCCAGCAGCTCAAAATTTTCCCTGATCTCGTCGATCGTCATCGTGGCCCGCGTTCGCTATCCAAGCCGATATATAGGATGCGGGCGCCGCGAAAGCGATGAAAATGGAACCGGTTCCAAGGCTATTTTGTAGCGTCTATTTTGTGGTGTCTATTTGTAGCGCCTGTTTTGCAGCCATTATCCAGTCATTGCGCGGAGGTGCCGCGCCATTCCGCCGCGAGGTCGTTTTGCGTCAGCGTATCGCGCGGGGCGGTTTCCGCCAGCGTCGCTTCGGCATCTCCCGCGACGCCGATCGAGCCGGTGTGATCGGGCGTCTTCTTCTCGGGCTTGTCGGTGATGATCTGATACAGCTTGCGCGCGCCGTCCTGCGCACGTTGGCCGAGCACGGTAGCGGCCTGGCCGCCGACTTCGCAGGCTGCCGGCTGGCGTTTGCAGAACTGGCCCATGTCGGAGACGGCCGCGGTCGCGGCCGATACGGCCTCCGACGCGCCGATCTGCGGCAGCTTTTCCGATTCAGGCGTCTTTTCTCTCGGCAACAGCACGAGCACCAGCCCGAGCCAGAATACCATGCGAAGCAGGAAAAACATCTCGCGACCCCGGTCGTCTCTTTTGGTTTGCGGTTCGAGCCCGCAGGTTTGCTCCTGATTATCAGCCCTCGATAAATCGCAAGTGTTTGCATTGAGGTAAATTGACCGAAAATTCGCGGAAATTTCGAATGATTCGATTCGGTGTAAATTTTCGATTGACGCCGCCGAACACGAAAAAGTGGGTGCGATCGGGGTGTCCACCATTTCGAAACCATAGATCAGCCGGGCTGGAAACCTGTCGTTCACCATCCGCGTCGAATGAGCGCCGTGTAACGGGCTAAAGCCCCGCGAAGGCAGGGTGATTGCAGGTCGGTCGCCGTGGCTTAGCGTTCGCTTAAGTTCGCTCTGACACGGTGGGTCAAAGATAAAGGGGGCGTTCCGGTGCGTCTGCAAAGTCAAGTTGCAGACGACCAAGCCGAAGCGCAAAAGCCGTGAGTGTTTTGAGTATCATCCGCGATTGTCTCGACGCGTTGCTGCATCCGTCAGCACGATATGATGCGCTGACGCGCGCGCGGCATCGCGCCTTCATGGCGCCGCGGCTGCTCGGCAGCCTGGCTGCCTTCGCGGCGTTTCCGGTCTATCTGGCGATGCGCGGCGCGCCGACTGCGCTCGAAGTCGCGGCCTTCGCCTGGCTGATTGCACCGATCCTGTTGTCATGGTTCCTGTCGCGCACCGGCCGTTACGATGGCGCTCATATCCTGTCGTCGCTGGCGCTGTCGGGTTTCATCATGATGGTCGCGGCGGCCACCGGCGGCATCGGATCCTTTGTCGCGGTCTGGCTGATCGTCATTCCGCTCGAGGCCGCGCTCTCGGCCTCGCGCCGCGTCGTTGCCTTTGCCTTTGCCGTGGCGATGTCGTGCGCGGCGCTTTTGATCGTGCTCGGACATTACCACATGCTGCCGCAACCGGATTTCAGCCCGGCGCTGCACAGCGCGCTGATCGGGTTCGGCGTCGTATCGGCGATCTTCTACGCGGCGGGCCTGGCCTTTGGCGCGGAATCGCTGGCGCGCACCACCGTGTCGCTGCTCTATGTCGAGGAGGACCGCTACCGCCTGCTGGCGTTGAACATGAGCGACGTGATCTCGCGCCACAGCCGCAACGGCGCGGTGCAGTTCATCTCGCCGGCGGCGGAAGCCATGCTCGGCACGTCGGTGACGCGGCTCGCCGGCCACGGCCTGTTCGACCGCGTTCACGTCGCCGACCGGCCGGCCTATCTCACCGCCTTGTCGGATGCCGCGCGTGGCGGCGAAGCGCGCAGCGTCGAGTTCCGCCTGCGGTGCGATTCCGTTCGCGGCCAGAATCACTCGGGTGACTTCATATGGGTCGAGATGCGATGCCGGCCGCTGGAGCAGGCGTCGCCCGAGGCCGAGGTCGTCGCCGTGATGCGCGACGTCACCGACCGCAAGATGCAGGAGCAGGCGCTGGAGACGGCGCGCACCGCCGCCGAACAGGCCGATGCGTCCAAGACACGCTTCCTCGCCACCATGAGCCATGAACTCCGCACGCCGCTCAACGCCATCATCGGGTTCTCCGAGATGATCGTTCAGGAGGACGTGCTGATGATCGATGCGGCGCGCCGCAAGGAGTACGCGCAGCTGATCAACGATTCCGGCCAGCATCTGCTGTCGGTCGTCAACGGCATCCTCGATATGTCCAAGATGGAATCCGGCAATTTCGAGATTTCACCGGAGCCGTTCGCGCCACGTGCGGCACTGCTCAATTGCTGCAACCTGCTGGCGCTCAAGGCGCGCGAAAACGGCGTCGATCTCGTCACCCGTGCGCCGGAAGATCTGCCTGTGATGACCGGCGATCCACGCGCCTTCAGGCAGATCGCGCTGAACCTGGTCGCCAACGCCATCAAATTCACCGAGCGCGGTGGCAGTGTCACGGTATCGGCTGCGGTCGAGGGAGCGCGCCTGATGCTCCGTGTTGCCGATACCGGGGTCGGCATCGCGCCCGACGATCTGAAGCGGATCGGAGATCCGTTCTTCCAGGCCGGCAAGACCTACCAGCGCAAGCACGAAGGCACCGGCCTCGGGCTGTCGATCGTGAAGGGCCTGGTTGGATTGCACCATGGCGAGATCAACGTGCAGAGCAGGGTCGGCGAGGGCACTACGGTGACCGTGGTGCTGCCGCTTTCCTTCACGCCGCTGCCGGCAGAACTGCCTTTAAGCAATGTCGCGACGCTGAAGCCGGCGCTGCGATCGGGATTACAAGAGCAAGCCCATCAGGTGAAGAAAAGTGCCTAAACGGATGATCGAAGACGACGAGATGCCGCGCCGCCGGCGTGGTGCGAAGGCCGTTGCCGTCGAAGCGGATGAGGAGCGCGGACTTGCGATGCGCATCCTCCTGCACAGCCCGAAGGACATGCTGGCCGGCGCGCTGGCTTTTACCGCCATTGGCGCCATTCTCGCCAATGCGCTGTTCCTGCAGGCCGGCCGTCATCCGTCGCCGATGTTCGGTTCTTCCGTCGTGACGCTGCCCGCACCGGTGGTGACGAACCCGCTGCCGCGTCCGCGCCCGGTTGAACTCGTTCTACGCCCCGCCGAACCCGCGCCGTCGGAAGCAAGGCCGGTTGAAGCAAAGACCGCCGATCCCAGAGCCAATGATCACAGGATCGCTGATTCCAGATCTGCTGATTCCAGATCTGCTGACCCCAGATCTGCTGACCCCAGATCTGCTGACCCAATGACCAATCTGGTGGTCAAGTCGACCAGTCCGGCGCCCGCTGCGGCTTCGATCGCCGCAAATCCGGCGGCCAAGCCTCCCACGCTCGCTGCCGCGCCGTCCAATGTGATGCGGCCGCCAGCCTCGATCCCGGCTGCGCCGCAGTCCGCTGGCGCGCGCCGCGTCGCGTCGGTGCAGCGCGCGCTCACCGAATACGGCTACGGCCAGTTGAAGCCGACCGGCGCCGTCGGCGCCGATACCCAGACCGCGATCACGAAATTCGAACGTGATCGCAAGCTCCCGGTGACCGGCCAAATGTCCGATCGCCTGGTGAAGGAACTCACCGCGATGACCGGCCGCCCGATCGAGTAGGCTTCGGAATTCTGTTCAGCCGCGCCGCGGCTACTATCCCGGGCCGTCATCGCTCGCGAAAGGCGCGCACGATCTGGTCGGACAGGGGCTTGGTGAAGTAAGACAGCACACTACGATCATAGGTTCTTGCAAAAATCTCCGCCGGCATGCCGGGCAACAGTTTTACATTTCCCAGGCGCGCCAACTCCTGGGCTGATATCGAAACCCGTGCCGTGTAGAAATTCTGGCCCGTGCGCTGGTCCGACGTTACGTCAGCGGAAATGCGGCTGATGGCGCCCTGGATTTCTGGTGTCGTGCGCTGATTGAAAGCCGTGAACCTCATACTCGCGGGTTGCCCCACATATAGCTGGTCGATGTCCTGCGGCGAAACCTTGGCTTCCACGGAAAGTAAATCGGACTCCGGGACGATCAACATCACGGGATCGGCCGGACTCACCACACCGCCGATCGTGTGGACGTTGAGTTGGTGGACCACGCCGTTTTGCGGCGCGCGGATGTCGACTCGTTTGAGCTGATCTTCCGCCGTTACCTTGCGCTCGATGAACTCGCCGATCTTGCCGTCGATCTCGCGCAGTTCCTTTGCGACCTCGCTGCTCAGATCCTGGTTGATCTGAATGATCTGCAGCTCGATTTCCGAGACCTTGCCGCGTACCTGTGCGCTGGCGGCCGTCGACTGGGCGAGTTCACCCCTAAGGCGCGCTGCCTCGCGCTCCAAAACTGTAAGCCGGGTCATCTGGATGAGATTTTTCTGCCAGAGGATGCGCACACCGGTCAGTTCGCGCTCGATCAACTCGATTTCTTCCGCCTTCGCGAGTTGCAGGGCGGCGTAGCCGCGGACTTCATCGTCGAGTTGCGCGATCCGCTGACGTAGCTGCGACTTCTGGCCCTCACGTGCCGTGCGCCGCAGGTCGAACAATTTGCGTTCGCTGTCCAGGGCCGATGCGAATTCCGGCGAGGGCGACGCAACGATCAGCTCGGGCGGAATGACGATTCGTTCGACCCCGTCGCGCTCGCTGGCAAGCCGGGCCTTGCGGGCCCGCATCTCATCGAGACCCTTGGTGACGATCGCCAAGCCGGCGCGCAGCACCGTTTCGTCGAGCCGTACCAGCGTGTCTCCGGTTCGGACACGGTCGCCTTCCCGAACCAGCAGTTCTCCAACGATTCCGCCGGTCAGATGCTGAACCTTCTTGACGTTTGAATCGACGACGACCGATCCCGAAGCGGTGATCGCACCGGATAATTCGGTGGTAGCGGCCCAGCCGCCGATTCCGACGGTCAGGACCAACGCAATGACGGTCCCGCCGATCAGGTGATTGCGCAGGGTTCGGTCTTCGCCGCCTGGCAAACTACTGGTCATGTCGATGTTGCGGTTTGGGGGACGACCTTCAACGGAGCCGCGGGCGCCGGGTCGCGGCGGGTCGCCAGCGAAATCACTTCATCTTTCGGACCAAACGCCTGGTGCCTGCCCTGGAACATCGTCAGCACGAAATCCACCGCAATCAGGGCGCTCGATCGGTGCGCGACGATCACGACGATGCCGCCTCTCGCACGAACCCCGAGGATGGCCCGTGTCAGCGCCTCCTCGCCCTCGGCATCCAGATTTGAATTGGGTTCGTCAAGAACGATCAGGAAGGGATTGCCGTATAGCGCGCGGGCAAGCGCGACGCGCTGCTTTTGGCCGGCCGAAAGCAATGCACCCTGTTCGCCGATCTGGGAGTTGTATCCATCCGGCAGACTGACGACGAGTTGGTGGATGCCGGCCGCCTTCGCGGCGGCGAGCACCGCCTCCATCGGCAGATCAGGGGCAAATCTCGAAATATTTTCGGCAATGGAGCCTTCGAACAGTTCGACGTCCTGCGGCAGGTACCCGATATGACTACCAAGCGCTTCGGGTGGCCATTGCTCGAGCGACGCGCCGTCCAGCTGCACGACACCGCGCGATGGACGCCAGGCTCCGACAAGCGCGCGCACCAGCGAGGATTTTCCAGATCCACTGGCGCCGATGATTGCCAGTGCACTACCGGCTTTCAGGAAAAAACTCACATCGGCGACCAGAAATTTTTCCGACGCGGGCGCCGTCACGGACAGCTTTTCCACCACAAGCGCCTGGGTTGGTGCCGGCAACGGCAGCTGAGCCGCCGACGCCGGCAGCAGCGCAAGGAGCTCCGCGAGGCGCTGCCAGCTCTGCCGGGCCGCGACGAAATTCCTCCAGTTTCCGATGGCAAGGTCCACCGGCGCGAGCGCGCGCCCGGTCAGAATCGAGCTGGCGATAATAATGCCGCCGGAGGCCTCCTGGTGAATGACGAGATAGGCGCCAACCGCCAGCACGGCGGATTGCAGCATCATGCGCAGCACACGCCCGGTCACGCCGAAGCCGCCCGATATGTCATTGGCCGTCTTCTGCTGCCTCCGGTAGGCAACGCCAAGTTGGCGCCATCGCGCCAGCAACGGCGCTGACATCGCCATCGACACCAGCACTTCCGCGTTGCGCCGGCTGGCGTCGGCCAACCGGTTGCGCGCCGCTGCATAGATTGAGGCCTTCTGCACCGACTGTTGCGACAAACGATCGGTGAGCAGCGTCAGTATCACCAGCACGACGGCGCCACCAAGCGCCGTGAGGCCGATCAAAGGATGAAACGCAAAGCAGATCGCGAGGTAGAACGGCAACCATGGCAGGTCGAACAACGCGGCCGGCCCGGAGCTCGATAGCACGGAGCGAATGGTGTCGAGATCGCGCACCGGCTGCAGTCCGTCGCCGCTGCCGCGCGTGCGCAGCGGCAGGCCCACCACCAGATCATAGACACGGTCGCTGACGCGCCATTCGATCTGGCTGCCGATGCGGACCAGCATGCGCCCACGGACAAGTTCCAGGATGCCCTGGAAGACGAACAGCAAGGCCGTAATGATGGCCAGGCCGACAAGGGTCGGTACACTGCGGCTTGGCAGCACACGGTCGTAGACTTCCAGCATGAAAAGCGAGCCGGTCAGTCCGAGCAGATTGATCAGTCCGCTGAACAGGGCAATGCCGACCAAAGCGGAGCGGCAGGAGGCAAGCGCGGCACGCAGTTCCGATCCTGCCGTGATGGTTGCGGTCGCAGGACTTGGATGGGGGGTATTTGTCACGAGCGGTCGCTCTGCGGATTGAAGATCATTGACGCTATATCCATGCGAAGGTGCCGGCTGAAAAGCCGGCACCCTCGAACCCCTTGCCTTTTGGGACGGCGGAGCGAGCGCTCCGCCGTTCGTGATGTGAGATCACACGAGATACTGATGGATCAGCTGGAGTTGGCCACCTTCGACCTGTTCGCCCGCGACGGCGAAGTGGGCCTGCGTGTCGATCAGGTAGACGTTTTCTCCGGCATTGCCGAGGATGTGCGAGACATCAATCACGCCCGAAGCTTCCTCGTCCTGGGTGAGGAAACCAGTTCCGCCCGTCAGGAAGCGGCCGGCATCGTGCTGCGCGAGTTGAGACAGCGTGTCCGTCGCCGGATCGTATTGCCAGACCTTACCGAGATGAGCGTTATTGCCGACGTCTTCACAAAGAGTAACCCGGCCCTGAGCATCGACGGTGATGTTGTCAAACATCTGCTGGCCTTCGCTGCCGTTGAGCAAGAGCTTTATGGTGCCGCCCGCACTGGGATTTTTGGCGTCGATGAAATCCACAGCCCAGAGCTGGCTGGGTGCGTTGAAGGCATTTGTCGTGACGAAGTAGAAGCGGTTCGGGTTGAGGGTATCCCATGCGCCGTCTTCAGGACGAAGGAAGGTGGTTACACCCGCTGCTTCACTCGCCGCATCGATCTGGGCGCCGGTAAGGCCGCTGACGTCGCCGAGATCGACCATTGTGAAGGTGGATTTTTCGTCAACCCCAAGCGGGGCAGTGTTGCTCGGCGCGTTGTTTGCGGTGCCTTCGAATTCGGTCACGTGAATACCGAACAAATGACCGCCGGTTAAGCCCGCCTGGTCGATCGCGTTGCCGGTTGCCTTCTTGTCGCCGGCATAGAAGTAGACTTGGCCGTTCTGCCCATCGTCCATCATCGCAACAACCGTCTTGTTGCCGGTATGCGCATTGGCGACGAGGTTTTCGTAAGCCATGTTGCCGAGCGAGGCTAGTTCGTAGCTGTTGCCGTCTTGGGCGCCGCCCACAATGTGGGCAATCGCCCTGCCTTCCACGCCAGACTCTTCGCCGTCGAGGAACAGCCGTCCGCCGTCAAAGCCGAGGCCGGTGTTCGCATTGTAGAACGCGCTCTGATCGGCGAGGTCGGCGGAACAGAAGCGGCTGAACGTCACCGGACTGTTGCCGGCGTTGTGATCGACATAAGTCTGGGTGGCGGTGTCGTAAAGCCAGACGTCGTGCATCAGGTCCTTACCCGACAGCACCTGCAGCGTGGTCTTGTCGAACACCCATTCCGACACGAATGCACCGTTAGCACCATGTGCACGTACGGCGCCCAAGCCTGCGCTGAGCTCCTGATTCATCAGGACGGTAAAGGTTCCGTCGCCGTTGTCGAACGCGCCGAGGCCGTCGGGAATACCGACCATTTTATAGCCGCCGACGCTGTCGCCTGCGGTCAGCAATGATTCGGTGTAGACATGTGAATCGCTGCTGAGAAGATACGGCGTCTGGGAGCTTGACGGACCCTTGACCTCATTGGCGATGATGAATTGTTCGGAATGAAGATTCGAGATGCGGGTGTCTTCGATGACGAGTTTGTCGCCATTGCCGAGATCGATCTGAACGTCGTGACCGACCTGTCGTGCGGAACTGATGAGCGTCTGGAACGACGCAACGTGGAAATCACGGACGTCGATGCGGTCGCCGGCGTCGAGATGCTCGATCGTGTCGACCCCCATGCCCTTGCGGAACAGAAACTTGTCGTTGCCTTCGCCGCCATCGAGTTGGTCGCGCCCGGCGCCACCGAGCAGCAGGTCTCTTCCCCGGCCACCGTATAGATCGTCGTTGCCTTCACCGCCAACCAGGGCGTCGTTGCCATTCCCGCCGAACAGCCTGTCGTTGCCTTTCCCACCGTCGATCAGGTCGTCGCCGCGACCGCCGTAGACGGTGTCGCTGCCCAGGCCCGCGAGAATGGTGTCGTTGCCGCGGAAGCCGAAGATCGTGTCGTTGTGGTCCGATCCGAAGATGTCGTCATCGCCATTGTTCCCGAAGATTTTCTTTTTACCAAACCCACTCCCATGGCGATGTTCGTGCTGATGTTGATGACGTTCTGACATACGAAGCTCCCTCGGACGATTGATGGCAACGGGAGTCCGTTAATCAAACGGTTGTGACGTGCGAACGACGGGGTCGTGAAAAAGTGGCAATTCGCCAGGGAACTTCTGGTACGGAGACGTCTGTGCCGCCAAGGCTGTGGAAATCTTTCCGGCTTTCACAAAAAAGCTATGAGGTCTGGCGCACGCTTGGGGGCTGGCCTATCGTCCATCCCATGCGATTGAAATCAGCTATCTGGGTGGCGGCCTATCTGCGCCGTTGCCAAACCGAGGGCATCTTCGGTGCCGTGCGCCGGCGTGGTGCGGAGGAAGCCGGGGCGGTGTTCGTGAAGGTCGCGCACCTCGACGGCAATGCCATGCTGTACGGACCGGCGCCGCAAACCGTCTATGACGAGAGCCGTCCGGTCGAGCGGTTGTTCGTGCCGACATCGCCGCAACCGGTGTCGGAGCAATCGGTAGAAGAGCGCCTTGCCAAGGAAATCAAGTTCGATCCCGACACCTGGATCGTCGAGACCGAGGACCGGGCAGGACGGCACTTTCTCGATCTGGCAAAGGCCTGAGGCCCGCCCATTCTATCTTTGCATGGGGTTGTTTTCGATATTTTGTGTCCGGTCCCCGGGACCCCAGATCGCTATGCGATGGTCTATCGACCGGAACCGTCGGTGCCGGTGCGCACTTTGGGCGCGCTGCCGGGCTGCACCGCGGGCCGCGTCTGCGACGGGGCGGAGCGGGCGCGATTGCGTTCGTCGTCATAGAGCGAGGCGCGGTATTTGGCGCGAGTCACCGCCATGGTCGAGCCGCGCCATGCCGCCAGGATCACCAGCGCGGATCGTTCGGTCAGCCGGTCGTAGAGCCGCGACAGCCGGTAGACATGGTGCACCGAGGAGCCGGATTCCGGATTGAGGAACATCAATATCCGCTGGAACGCCGCACTCGGCATGTCGAGTGCGCGCGCCGCGCAGGCCAGCGGCTCGCCGCCGGGGTCTTGCACCACTTGCGTGGCGATCCGCGCCGGCAGGATCAGCGCCTCGCCGATCTCGAGTGCGAAACTGTCGGTGTCTTCGGCAAACGCGGCCATCTCCAGCGTCTCGATCGCGCGCTTGGCGCGTGCTGCCGGAATTCGCGCCGAAGCCTTTAACGGCGTCTCGTTGAGATTGTGCAGGATCAGCGCGCGCTCGCTGGCATTGGCCGCAAAGAACATGTCGCTGATTTCGGCGGCATCGTTGGGCCGCATCGCCAGGCTGGAAGCCATTCGCAATTCCGCTTCGGTCGGCACCCGGGGCGGCGGAGCCTCAGTCGGGGCGGCAATCGCGGGCGCCAGCGGCACCTTCTGACCGGGGTGGGCGCGATGCAATCCGAGCTTGCTCATGATCTCGCGGGGTGTCGCCGGATAGACGGCAAGTCGGGCGCGGACCGCGGCGCGGGTGGCATCGTCGACCTGGTCGATCAGCCGCGAGGTCAATTCGACGAACTGCCGTTCCTCGTCGGCGGAATGCGCGCTGGCCTGGACATAAAGGTCGGTCAATACGCGCAGCAAAGTGGGGCGGATATCGACGCCCTCGCGACGGGAAAGCGTCATCAGCCCATCAAAGCCCGGAAATAGTGGTGCTGCGGTCATGTCAGTATACGCGACTTGGAAATTCCCCTCGCCGGAGCCTACGCGGCGCGCTTTAAGAGCCGGTTAAGGAAAACAAGGCGTGAAAAAATGCCTGACTTTTGCGGGTGTCGCATAAACCACGGCGGCCGATCCCCATGCCAGGCCCCGGGCAGGAATTAAGATGCCGTTAACCACGTTCTGTTCTGAATGATCGCATGTCGCCGGCCAAATCACGGCTGCGCGGCAACGAGAGAGAACGGAACATGGGCACCATCATTGAATTTCCGGCGGATGCGGCTTTGCGGCGGCCGGCCCTGGATGGCGCTCCACGCGACGGCATGGGAACCGTACTGATCCTTCCCGTTGTCCGGATCGAACGTCTAACCGACGAGGGCGGCGGACGCGGACCGGAAGAAGGCACAGCTCCCGGTCGCCGTCGCCGTCGGCGCCCCTGACAACGGACGTTTGAAATGCCGGAGATGTGCCATTCGATCCGGACCAGCGGGGTTCGGTCACTCTCGGCTCTCATCCTCATCGTGATAGGCGCAGCCCTCGGCGGCTGCAGTGGCGGTGACTTCGGCCGCACCCGCGGCGATTTCCGCAACGACGATATGCATCGCTGGCTCGGCGCCGAGGCGACCGGCAGCGTCGGCCTCAAGGCCTCGCAATTCCAGCTCACCGAAAACGAGCGCCAGCTTCGCGATCTCGCCTATCCCCTGATCGAGCCGCCGCATTCGCGCCCCGCATGGAAGAGCGTGTTCGGCGATTACCAGCCGCTGCCGTCGCCATGGCGGCAGAAGGTCGTGTTCGATCGCACTACCTCTGGGCGCGCTTTGATCGACGAGCCGCACCGCTCGCATACCTCGCGCTACCAGCAATTGATCGAGGACGTGCGCAACGACATCACGCGGTTCGAGCCGTTCTTCGCCTCCGCTATTCGCGTCATCGAACTCGACCGCAAGCGTAACGCCAGCCTCAAAATGGTGTCGGAGCTGTCGCCGCGCGAACAGGCCGATGCGATCGCCCGCATGGAAGAGAACACGCTGATCGTACAATGGGTGCAGCAGTGCCTGGAGCGGCGGATCTCCTCCTATCGCTGGGCGCTGGAGCGGCTGGTGATCCAGACGCCTGACGGGATCGCGGCCGATGCCGATCGGCTGATCGGCGAACTCGCCGCCCAAACCGCCAATCCGCCGGTCGCCGCCAGCCCGGTGATCGGCCAAGCCGTTGTAGTGAAGGGTTGATATCTATCGCTTGCCCTTCGGCGCCGGGGCAGGCGGGGGCGGTGCCGGTTCGGGCTGCTTCGGCGGTGGCGCTTCGGTCTGCACCGTGCAGCGCGATGCCGCGAGTGAGGCCTGCGCCTGCGGCATCAAACCGGGTTCCGGCGCCAGCGCCTTCAGCACGATCAATCCGGTCGTGGTCGGGGAGTCGATGATCAGCCGGTCGGCGGCGGTGACTTCCTCGTCTTCCGGCAATTGGCCGTGTTGTTCCTCAGTCATCAGATCGAGCTCGATCACCTTGCGGCCAGCGGAGCGGTCGTTGATGGCGTAGTAAGCGACTTCGTTTCGGGTATAGAACGACACCGAGGTATAGGCCTGGCTCACCGGCACCGTCAGCTTGAGCGCGCCGCCCGACAGATCGTAGCGGCAGATCGCGATCGCAAACGCCGGGTCCATGAACGGCATCGGCGCGTTGTTGGGATCGGCGAGCGCGAGCGGCGTCACGCCATTGAGCCGGGTCATCGGCGTCAGCCTCGAATAGGCGTCCTGGGTAGCGATGCGCGGCAGCGCCAACACGCTGACGAGATGCACCACGCCGCCCAGCAGCACGCCCGCGATGATCGTGAACACGAGCCGGATCATGGGCAGCCCACCGTGGTGATGGAGGGCATCGGCGCGTCGCGCTGCGTGCGCGTCGCCACGCCGACCGGCGTATCGTACAGCCGCAGCATCAGCGCATAACGCTCGATGCCGCCGGTCGGCAGCCAATTTCCGGCGCGCGAGCGCGAGGCGACCCGGATCTCGAACGCGCCGTCGGAGCCGCGGATGATTTCCTGGCTGGTGAAGCCGTAGCGTTGCAGCGAGTTGGCCACCAGGTGTCCCTTGCGGTCGAACAGCGTCAGCGTCCAGAACCTTGCTGCCGGCGTCACGCCGCTGACGACAATGTCGCAGCGGCCGTCGAGCGGCTTCTTCTTGTCGTCTGACGTGGCCGAGAAGGCGATGCCGTCGCCGGTGCCGATCGGCAACTCGCCGCTGCGGGCGATCGAGGCGCGCGAATAGGGATCGACGTCGGCGGTGCCGCTCTTGGGCCGCGCCGTCCACGCGCCGATCGTGAGCGTGCCGAGGTCGGTACCACGCGTCGCCGTCATGTAGGTCGAGCCCAGACCGACGACGGTGGCGAGCGCGAGCGCCAGCAAAGTGATGAAGATCAGCCGCACAGGCCAGTGCTCCGCAAAATCACCGCACTAGTTCTTCCGCTGCGCCGTCGGGGCCTGGTCGCCGGCGGCCGCGACGTAATTGTCCGGGAAGGCCAGCGCGCCTGACGATGTCGACTTGCCCGGCTTGGCCGGTTCGGTGGCCGACGTCTTGCCCGCGGTCTTGCCGGCGTCATCGAGCAGCTTCTCGACGCGCACCAGGATATCGGCGCCGCGCTTGGTGAGCACCGGCGGCGGTCCCGGCTTGGTCTCGAGGATCTTCGGCGCGCCATTGGCGGCGACGTTGGCTGGCTGGGCGGGCTGCGGCAGTTTAGTGCCCATGCCGATGCCGGCGATTTCCTTCACCTCCACGCCCTGATGCGCGACCACCATGATGTCGTGCCAGGTCTGCGCCGGCAGCGAGCCGCCGGTCATGCGGTTGGTCGGTGAGTAATCGTCATTGCCGTACCAGACCGCGCAGGTGAAGTTGCCGGTGTAACCGACGAACCAGGCGTCGCGATAGGCGTTGGTGGTGCCGGTCTTGCCGGCGGTCGGAATGCCGTCGAGCGCGGCGCGGCGCGCGGTACCTTCGCTGACGACGTGGCTCATCATGCCCGCCATGTCCGAAGCAACGGAAGCAGGAATCGCCTGCAACGGTTTCTTGCCGTCGCGGTCGAAGCGCCAGACCAGGTCGCCGGCACCGGTACGAACTTCCAGCACCGCGTGCGGCTTGACCGACTTGCCCTTGTTCGGGAAGGTCGCATAGGCGACCGCGTGTTCGAGCACGGTAACTT
>JBOHIT010000548.1:0-10133 GCA_050726155.1 Bradyrhizobium sp. | reverse complement strand
GACCCATACTCCGCGGCTTGTCGGTGAAAACGCTGGCGTTGGATAACTTCCAAAACAATAAGCATCTCGGCGTATGGGTCCCGGCCTTCGCCGGGACGACGTCAAAATGGGGATCGCGCCTTCAACCTCACCCGCGCTGCTTTTCATACGCCTTGAGATGGGTGTAGGCGATGCGCAGTTTCGGCACCGGTACCTTTGCCGCATCGGCGCGGGCGACGAGATCGCCGATCACGTGATCGGCCTCGACCGGGTAACCCGCCTTGACGTCGCGGAACATCGACGCCGTCATCGGCGAACCTTCGGCGGTGAGCAGACCGCGCGTGCGCTGGAAGAACGGTCCGCCCGGCGCATAGCCTTCCGCTGACGCAACCGCGCTGCATTCATCGAGCATGCCGAGCAGGAAATCCTTGCCGCCGGCGGCCGCCAGGATGTTGCCGACCGAGGTGCGCATCAGGCAGGTCGATGCCGCGAGCGAGGCGAGGAACACCCATTTCTCCCACATGTCCTGCATGATGTGTTCGCTGGCGGTGGCGCCGCAATTGCCGCCGGCGAAAACGTCCGTGATCGCGCGGATGCGATCCGACATCTTGCCGTCGCGTTCGCCGAAATTGAGCGACTGCATCGGCGCCAGATGCACCACCTCGCGCGCCTCGTTGAGCGTCGCCGCAATGGCGCAGAGTCCGCCGAGTACCCGTTCGGGTCCAAATTTTTTGTCGAGCACACCGAGATGCAGCATGCCGTTGAGCAGCGGGATAATCGCCGTGTTCGGCCCGACCGCCGGCGCAAAGGATTTGATCGCGTCCTCGAGATCGAACGCCTTGCAGCTCAGCAGCACCACGTCGAATTTTTCCGACAGTCTGTCGGCCTGCACGGTCGCGGGATTTTTCAGCGTGACGTCGCCCGCGGGGCTTTTGAGCACCAGGCCGGCGGAGGCCAGTTCGGACGCCCGCTTCGGCCGTACCAGAAACGTCACGTCGGCGCCGGACTGAAGCAGCCTGCCGCCGAAATATCCGCCGATGGCGCCGGCGCCGACCACGAGAATACGCATTTCGAAGATTCCTTTTTGTTTTTGCTTCCGGAAAGTATCCCGGTTCTCGTCATGCCCGGGCTTGTCCCGGGCATCCACGTCTTACCACTGCAACAGGAAGCAAGACGTGGATGGCCGGGTCAAGCCCGGCCATGACGGAAGACGTACTGCCGCCTCTCACTTCCCCGAAACCATTTCCTCGACTTCGCGCAACTGCTCCTTGCCGAAGAACATTTCCTTGCCGACGAAGAAGGTCGGTGAGCCGAACGCGCCGCGCTCGACCGCAGCTTGCGTGTTCTCGATCAGTTTTGCCTTCACATCGGCGTCCTGCGAGCGGGCCAGCAGTTTGGCTGCATCGAGGCCGGAGGAAGCGAGTGCCTTGGCTGCCACTTCCGGATCGTCCATCTTTTTCGGCTCGACCCACATGTGATGAAAGGCGGCGTCGATATATTTCTCGAACACGCCTTCCATTTGCGCGGCGACCGCGGCGCGCATCAGGTTCAGCGTGTTGACGGGGAAGAACGGATTCCAGGTGTAGGGCTTGACGGCAAAGCGCTTGATGAAGCGTTCGGTCTCGATCGCGTGGAACTCGCGCTTGTTCTTGACGCCGGCGAGCGTCTCGGCCGGCGACTTGTTGTTGGTGGCCTTGAAGATGCCACCGAGCAGCACCGGGATATATTCGAATTTCACGTTCGTGCGCTGTTCGATCGCCGGGATCGCCTCATGGCTGAGGAAGGCGTTGGGGCTGCCGAAATCGAACAAGAATTGCGGGCCTGCACTCACGATGGTCTCCCCGGCGATGGCTTCTTATATGATCGATGTCATTCCAATCAGCGTAGCGGGTCGGCTCACGGGGATCAACCGCACTGCCTCAAGCTTCGCGCTGAAATGCCGGCATTGCCAGTCGTGCCGCATGATCGCGCACATCCGCGGGCCATTCGGCGACCAATTGTTCGAAACGCCTGGCGTCGCCGGCGAACAGCGCGCGGATTGCTTCCTCGAAATTCGGCCGGTTGCCGGCCATGGTCGACATGAAGCGATAGGCGGCTTCCTGCGCGAGCCGAATGCGATCGCTGCCCTCGTTGGTGCGGCGCGCCTCGTCGACCAGTTTCCGGATCGCGACCGAAGCGCCACCCTTTTGCTGCGCCAGCCAGTCCCAATGCCGCGGCAATAGCGTGATCTCGCGCGCGACGACGCCGAGTTTCGGCCGGCCCGGCCCGCGCGGGGCGGCGACGGCGGTATCGTCTTCCGCCGCGGGCGCCTCGGGCAGCGGAATCCGCGCCACGACGTCGTCGACCGAGCCGCGGAAATCCACGTCGACCAGCGCGCTGGTCTGGCCGTTGAAGATCAGGATCGCAGCATGCGGCTGTCGCCCGAGCGCCTGCCGGGCGGAACGGGCAACGTCGCGCAGATCGCCGGATGCGATGCAACGGTCCCCCTCGAAGGCGAAATAGGTGGCTTCAGGCGCGGGATTCATGACAATTCCTCGATCTAGAGGATATATTACCCGGGTAAATTAGTGCTGTCAAAGCGACCTCTCGGAAGACGGGCGCGACCCTCCTTGAAGCCATCTCGACTTTCACGTGCCCGGCTGGCACCAACGCGGCCAAATCAAAGGGGACGGCCATGCTGACGGTGCATCATCTCAACAATTCCCGCTCGCAGCGCGTGCTGTGGCTGCTCGAAGAGCTCAATGTTCCCTACGAGATCGTGCGCTATCAGCGCCAGCCCGACATGCGCGCGCCGAAAGAGCTGCGCGCCATTCACCCGCTCGGCAAATCGCCTGTCATCACCGACAATGGCAATTCCATCGCGGAATCGGGCGCGATCGCCGAATACATCATCGCCACCTATGGCAAGGGCAAACTGATCCCGGCGCCGAATACGCCGGAGCGGCTGCGCTACACCTATTGGCTGCACTACGCGGAGGGCTCCGCGATGTCGCCGCTGCTGCTCAAGCTGCTGTTCACGCTGATGCCGAAGCGCGCGCCGGCGCTGCTGCGGCCGCTGGTGCGCAAGGTCTGCAACACGGCGCTGACCACGCTGGTCAATCCGCAACTGAAGCAGCACATGGATTACTGGGAAGGCGAGCTGGCAAAAACCGAATGGTTCGCCGGCAACGAATTTTCCGGCGCCGACATCCAGATGAGCTTTCCGCTCGAGGCCGCGGCGGCGCGCGGCGGGCTGGAGCAGGGACATCCCAAGGCGATGGCGTTCCTCGAACGCATCCACGCCCGGCCTGCCTATGCGCGCGCGCTGGAAAAGGGCGGACCGTACGCGGTGGGAAGGTAGTCTTCCGTCATTGCGAGGAGCAAAGCGACGAAGCAATCCATTCTTTCTTTATGCCGCGACATGAATTGCTTCGCTTCGCTCGCAATGACGGCCTTAGGGCTCCACCGCCGCGATCACTTCCTTGACCAATCGCGCGAGCCCGCGGATGTCGCCGGTCGGATCGACGCTGTCGCCGAGGCGCACGACGACGAGGCGCTGCGACGGCATGATCACGATGCGTTGGCCGAGGTCGCCGGAGGCGAAGAACGCGTCGCGGGGAATACCGAGCCGGACCCGGCCTTTGGCGCGCGCATGCTCGCTGCGGTTGGTCCAGAAGCCGGCGCCATAGTCGCTGTCGAGCGTGGCTGCGGCCGAGAAATCCACCCAATCCTCGTGCAGCAGGCGCTTGCCGCCGACAACGCCGTCATTGACATAGAGCACGCCGAACCGCGCCCAATCGCGCGCGCTCGCCAGCATGTAGGTCGTGCCCTGCAGCGTGCCTGATGCATCGAATTCGAGCGTCACGTTGCGCATGCCGAGTGGATTGAACAATTCGCGCCATGCGAAGGTCAAGGTTTGCTCCGGTCCGCCGACGGCATCGCGAACGATCCGCGCCAGTAATTGCGTCGTTGGGCTGGAATAGGTCCAGCGTGTGCCGGGCGGCGCGACCACCGCGGCGTTGACCACTGAGCCCGCCATGTCGTCGCGGAGATAAACCATCTGGCTGGAGGGATCGAAGCCGCTGTTGGTTTCATCTAGCGCCAGGCCCGTGGTCATGCGCAGCAGATGCTCGACCTCGATCTCGCGCCTGAGATCGCCGCGCCATTCCGGTATCGGCGCCGGCATCGAGGGCGTCACGAGACCTTGCTGGGTGAGGATTCCAATCAAGCCATTGACCACCGACTTGGTCAGGGAAAAGCCGAGCAGCGGCGTATCGACGCCGATGCCAGGCGCATAACGTTCGGCGATCACCTTGCCGTCATGCACCACGACGACCGCCTTGGTGCGGCGGAACGGCGGCTCGGCCGGCTCCTCGAAGGCATGATCGAGCGCGTCCTTCAGAGCGGGATTGACCGGTGTCACGATATCGGGGCCGGCAATCGCCTCCAGCAGCGGCGGCGTTTTCGGCACCCGCAGCGCGTCGATGTCGCTCCTTGGGATGTAGGGCGCCTTGGTGCCGTGCTTCAACACGCAGCCAAACCCCTCGTGAAACAGCGCGCGGCTGCCGAGCATTCCCAACACCGATGCGTCGACTGTCCGTGTCGCGCGATCGACCTGGAATTGGAGCAGGCGGCGCAAACGGCGCAGGCCGTCGCGCTCGATGGTTTCCGAGAACACGGTTTGCGGGTCGAGTCCCGAGACGAACGTCTTGGAGCAGACGTTGTGCGCGACGACGCCGGTGGCGACGCGGATGGCGCGATCGGGACGGAACGCGATGCCGGCCGCCGCCAACGCGGTCAGCAGCAATCCGACAGCGGTCCAACTACGCCAGCCCACACACCGCTCCCGCAGCCGCCTCGTTATTTACGCGACGGCTGCGCCGCGCCAACCGAAGGCAGCGCCTGCACGGTGACGCCGGGCGGCGGGACGTCGTCGTCGGGCACGAAGAAGTCCGACATCAGGGCGACCGATTTGTCGACGCGGTAAGGCTCGAAATCCCTGACACCACTGGCATAGAGCACCTTGTCGTCGATGCAGAACTGCCCGGTGAATTCACGGGACGGCTTGGTGAAGATGACGTAAGCCGCGTCGCCCATGATTTCCGGCGTGCGGCTGGCGCGCATCATGGCGTCGCCGCCGAGGAGGTTGCCGACCGCTGCGGTCGCGATCGTGGTGCGCGGCCACAGCGCGTTGACCGCGACACCTGCGGATTTCAGTTCGCCGGATAGCCCGAGCACGCACATGCTCATGCCGAACTTGGCCATCGTATAGGCGGTGGAATGCTCGAACCATTTCGTCTTCATGTCGAGCGGCGGCGACAGCATCAGGATATGCGGATTGGCCGATTTCTTCAGATGCGGAATGCAATATTTCGACACCAGGAAGGTGCCGCGGGTGTTGATGCCCATCATCAGGTCGAACCGCTTCATGTCGGTCATCTGCGAATTGGTCAGGCTGATGGCGCTGGCATTGTTGACGCAGATGTCGATGCCGCCGAACTCGGCCACGGTTTGATCGATGGCCGCGATCACCTGAGCTTCCTCGCGGATGTCGCAGAGGATCGGCAACGCCTTGCCGCCGGCGGCGCGCACCTCGTCGGCGGCGGTGTAGATCGTGCCCTTGAGCTTCGGGTGCGGTTCCGCGGTCTTGGCGGCGATCGCGACATTGGCGCCGTCACGCGCGGCGCGCAACGCGATCGCAAGGCCGATGCCGCGGCTGCCACCGGATACGAACAGCGTCTTGCCTTTGAGGGATGTCATGGGGAGCCTCCGCCTGTTTCGAGGATCGGTTCTACGCCGATCCCGTCGTCAGGCAAATCGGCAATCCGCGGCGCGAGCCTATTGCCCGGCGGCTTCCGCGCCGCGGGTGCGCGGATCGGGTGCGCCGAGCAGGCCGTTCGGCGTGACGGCGATCGAGTTGGCCGAGGTCTGGCCGAGCGGTTCGAGCACTTCATGGCCCTTGGCTTTCAGGGCGTCGAGCGTCTCCTGGGGAAACCCGCGTTCGACGCGAACCACATCCGGCATCCATTGATGGTGGACGCGGGGAGCCGCCACGGCGGCGGCGACATCCATGTTGTAGTCGAGCACGTCGACGACGATCTGGAGCACCGCCGAAATGATGCGGCTGCCGCCCGGGGTGCCCGTGACCAGCACCGGCTTGCCATCCTTCAGCACGATGGTCGGCGACATCGACGACAATGGCCGCTTGCCGGGACCGGGCAGATTGGCCTCGAAACCGACCAGCCCAAAGGCGTTGGAGGCGCCGGGCGCGGCGGTGAAATCATCGAGCTCGTTGTTGAGCAGCACGCCGGTGCCGTCGGCGACGAGGCCAACGCCATAGGGGAAATTCAGCGTGTAGGTGTTGCTGACCGCATTGCCTCTGGAATCGACCACGGAGTAGTGCGTGGTGTTGCTGCCCTCGCGTTGCGGAGAAATCTTCAGCGCATCGGCCGACGGCGTCGCGCGATCGGGGTCGATGCTGGCACGTTGCCTGGCGGCGTAGTCCTTGGCGAGCAGGACCTGCGTCGGCGCGTTGACGAAATCAGGGTCGCCGAGATAGCGTGCGCGATCGGCATAGGCGCGCCGCATCGCCTCGATGATGACGTGCAGCGAGGGCGCCGAGCCCTGCTTCATGTCGGACATCGGAAATCCCTCGAGGATGTTCAGCGTTTCCAGCAACACCGTGCCACCGGACGACGGCAGCGGCATCGACACGATGTCATAGCCGCGATAATTGCCGCGTACCGGCGCGCGGAGCATCGCCTGGTAGGATTTCAGATCGTCCGGCGTCATGATGCCGCCGGCGTTGCTGACCGCCTTCGCCAGCTTCTCGGCGACCGGGCCTTCATAGAAGCCGCGCGGACCCTGCTGGGCGATCGTGGTCAGCGTGGCCGCCAGATCCGGCTGGATCAGCCGGTCGCCGTTACGCAACGGCGCGCCGTCGGTACGGGAAAAGGATTTGGCGGAATTCGGCCAGCGTTCCATCCGGCGATACATATCGGACAGCGTGTCGGCCATGTCGTCGGCGACGATGAAGCCGTCGCGCGCCAGTTCGATCGACGGCTGGATGATTTGCGCGAGCGTGAATCTGCCGGAGCCGTATTTTTCCAGCGCCAGTGCCAATCCCGCCACTGTGCCGGGCACGCCGATGCCGAGCGCCGAATTGCGTGACTTGTCGGTGTCGGGTTTGCCATCCGCACCGAGATACATGTCGCGCGTGGCCGCTTGCGGCGCGGTTTCGCGATAATCGATCGCGACGTCTTCATTTCGTTCGGCGGAATGGATCACCATAAAACCGCCGCCGCCGATATTTCCGGCGCGCGGATAGGTTACGGCCAGCGCAAAGCCGGTGGCGACAGCGGCATCGACGGCATTGCCGCCCTGCCGCAGAAAGTCAGCGCCGACATGGGCCGCGAGTTTTTCCTGCGCCACCACCATGCCGTGCTCGGCGGGAACGCCACTGACGGTGGAGAGATCCGGCGGCGTATAGAGCCGGCGTTGCTCCTGCGCATCGGCGGTCGCGCCGTACGCGATCACGAGCGTGACGGTCACCAGGGCGCTACGCCACTTTTTCGTGCAGAAAATCATCCGAAATCCGCCGCAGTTAGAGCCGGTGTGACGCTTGGCAACAACACAAGCACGGTCGCTGCATGCTATATGGGTTTGGATTCGACCAGCAAAACGCCTTGTTGTGATCGGTGAAGGAAATTATCTGACATGACGGTGGTCACTCCTCGGGCATCCGGCGCTGATATCTCGCGAAAATATCCGCCGCGCGCCGCCGTCGTCAGCTGGATTTTCTTCGATTGGGCGGCCCAGCCTTACTTCACGCTGATCACCACCTTCGTGTTTGCGCCGTACTTCGCGGGCTTCGTGGCGCCGGATCCGGCGACCGGGCAGGCGCTGTGGGGATTTGCCACCGCGGCCGCCGGCCTGATGATTGCGGTGATGTCGCCGATATTGGGTGCGATTGCCGACGCCAGCGGCCGCCGCAAGCCGTGGATCGCGGGATTCGGCTTGTTGCTGGTGATCGGCTCCAGCCTGATGTGGTTCGGAAAGCCCGGTGATCCCAGCATCATCCCGACGCTGCTGCTTTGTTATGCCATTGCCAGCATCGGCGTCGAATTCGCCACCGTCTTCAACAACGCGATGATGCCCACTTTGGTGCCGCCGGACCGGATCGGGCGGTTGTCCGGCACCGGTTGGGCCACCGGCTATGTCGGCGGCATTCTCAGCCTGATCCTGGTGCTCGGTTTTCTCGCCGCCAATCCGCAGACCGGGCGCACGCTGTTCGGCTTCATGCCGCTGTTCGGGCTCGACCCGGTGACGCATGCGGGCGATCGCATCACCGGTCCGCTGACCGGGCTCTGGTTCATCCTGTTCACGCTGCCGATGTTTTTGCTGACACCGGATTATCCGGCCAAGCTGCCGGTGCGCGCGGCGTTGCGCGAAGGATTGACCGAGCTGAAGCAGACGCTCAGCGAATTGCCGAAGCAGAAATCGCTGGCGACGTTCCTGCTCGCCAACATGATCTATACCGATGGGCTGGTGTCGCTGTTCGCCTTCGGCGGCATCTACGCTGCCGGCACCTTCGGCTGGCATACGATCCAGATCGGCACCTTCGGCATTGTAGCTGCGATCGCCGGCGTGTTCGGGGCGTGGCTCGGCGGCAGGCTCGACGACCGGCTGGGGCCGAAGCGCGTCATCGCCGGCAGCATGCTGGTGCTGCTGCTGGCGCTTGCCGCGATCCTCCTGGTGGACAAGGATTCGATCCTGTTCGTAAAGGTCGAGCCGCCGGTGCCCGGTGGTCCGCTGTTCTCGGGCGCCGCCGAACGCGCCTATCTGATACTTGGATGTTTGATCGGTGGCGCCGGCGGTCCGCTGCAGGCGGCGTCGCGCACACTACTCATTCGCCTCGCGCCGCAGGATCGCATCGCGCAATGCTTTGGACTGTTCGCGCTGACCGGAAAGGTCACCTCGTTCGTCGGCCCGCTGTTGATCGGCGTGGTGACGGCGGTCACCGCGAGCCAGAAAGCCGGCATGGCGCTGCTGGTGCTTTTTTTTATCGTCGGCCTGGCGCTGCTGTCGCGGGTGCGGGAGGCTACCGTTAGTCCGTCACCCTGAGGTGCGAGCACTTGCGAGCCTCGAAGGGCGACGGACGGACGCCTGCGGCCCATCCTTCGAGGCTCGGCGCAATTGCGCCGAGCACCTCAGGATGACGGCAGAAGCCTTCAATGCCGGAAATGCCGGACGCCGGTGAACACCATGGCGATGCCGTGGTCGTCGGCGGCCTTGATCACCTCATCGTCGCGCATCGAGCCGCCGGGCTGGATCACCGCGGTGGCGCCGGCTTCGATACAGGCCAGCATGCCGTCGGCAAACGGGAAGAACGCGTCCGACGCGACCACCGAGCCCCTGGTCAGGGGTTCGGCGAGCTTCATTTCGGCCGCGGCATCCAGCGCCTTGCGGGCGGCGATGCGCGCGGAATCCACCCGGCTCATCTGGCCGGCGCCGATGCCGACGGTGGCGAGGTCCTTTGCGTAGATGATGGTGTTGGACTTGACGTGCTTGGCGACGCGGAAGGCGAATTTGAGATCGCGCAGCTCGGCCTCCGAGGGCGCGCGCTTGGTCGCGACCTTGAGGGCCATCTCGTCGACCACGGCATTGTCGCGGCTCTGCACCAGCAATCCGCCGGCCACCGTCTTGGCAGTCAGGCCCACGGTGCGCGGATCGGGCAGGCTCCCTGCCAGCAGCAGGCGCAGATTTTTCCTCGCGGCGACGATCGCGATGGCTTCCTCGGTCGCATCGGGTGCGATGATCACTTCGGTGAAGATTTCGGTGACCGCGCGCGCGGTTTCAGCGTCCAATGTCCGGTTCAGCGCGACGATGCCGCCATAGGCCGAGGTCGAATCGCAGGCCAGTGCCTTCTTGTAGGCGCTGAGCAGATCAGAGCCTTCGGCGACGCCGCAGGGATTGGCATGCTTGACGATGACGCAGGCCGCGGTGCGCTTGGCATCGAATTCGCCGATGCATTCATAGGCCGCATCGGTGTCGTTGATGTTGTTGTAGGAGAGCTCGCGGCCTTGCAACTGCCGTGCGGTGGCGACGCCGGGGCGCTTGTCGGGCGTGGCATAGAACGCCGCGGTCTGGTGCGGGTTCTCGCCGTAGCGCAGCGA
>JBOHIT010000547.1:0-5882 GCA_050726155.1 Bradyrhizobium sp. | reverse complement strand
CATCTGGTCTGAGCAAACTGACCGAAACGATAAAATGCACTGAGCGGGCCGGTTCACGCCGGCCCGCTTTCTGTTTTAGCGTGTGAGATCGCAGATCCTGGACCGAATACTCACAGAGCGCCGCGGTCGCCGGTCCTGCGTTCAGGCGTGGCATCTAACGATTGCACGCGGTCGTCGCACTAAATCCATTTCCTGCATTGCCGATCCGACGATGAACCTTCAACCGGCAAGGCCAATTCCGCGAAACACGCGCTAGGTCCGTTTCTTGCGGTTCGTCTTGTCGAAGATCGCCGGAGGAACAGCCCGGTTTACGACGTCTCGCAAGGCGAAGCTTGACTGTATCCGCGCGACGCGCGGCAGACGCGAGAGTTCGGCTCTATGAATTCGCTCGAAGTCTTCGATATCGCGCGCCAATACGATGGCGACATAGTCGTCGCTTCCCGACATCAGAAAGCACCTGATCACGGATGGGCAATTCAGAACGCCCGCTTCGAACGATTTCAAGGCTTCGTCGCTCTGGCTCTCCAGTGCGATTCTGACGAGCACGGTCGTGCGAAGGCCGAAATGTCCGAGGTCCAGGACGGCCTGATAACCACGAATGAATCCGCTTTCCTCCAACGCCCTCTGTCGTCGCGCTATCGCGGTACTTGAAAGTCCCACGCGTGTCGCCAGGTCGACCATGCTTACCCTGGCGTTGGCAGATAGCTCGGCCAAAATTGTCGTATCGATTCTGTCCAATTCCATTGGTTTGGATTCCTGCGTAATTGGTTGAAAACTCACTGGTTTCGAGCAAAAATAAGCGGTATGTGCGCGAGATTGCAGGGTATTAAACCTTATTAATTGCTACCGAACAACACGGGCAAGCCGAAAGGTCCTGTCATGCGCGTCGGTGTTCCGAAGGAAATCAAAACACACGAGTATCGCGTGGGCCTCACGCCCAGCGCAGTCCGCGAGTATGTGAGCGCGGGACATGCCGTCGTCGTCGAAGCGGAGGCGGGCGCCGGAATCGGAGCCGGTGACGATATCTATCGCAAGGCGGGCGCGTTGGTCGTCGATACGGCTGCGGAAATATTCGCGACAGCCGACATGATCGTGAAGGTCAAGGAGCCTCAGCAAGTTGAGTGGTCGCAGTTACGCGAGGGCCAAATTCTCTTCACCTATTTGCATCTGGCCCCGGATCCCGAGCAGACAAAGGGCCTCCTGGACTCTGGATGCACGGCGATCGCCTATGAAACCGTAACCGACAGGAACGGCGGACTTCCTCTTCTCGCTCCCATGAGCGAGGTCGCAGGCAGGCTTTCGATCGAAGCGGCTGCGACAGCCCTCAAGCGTGATACGGGCGGCCGCGGCTTGCTCATCGGTGGCGTTCCAGGCGTGCAGCCGGCCCGTATTGTGGTTATTGGCGGCGGTGTCGTTGGAAAGCATGCCGCGCGCATGGCCACTGGACTCGGGGCCGAGGTCTCGATCCTTGACCGCTCGATCCCGCGCTTGCGCGAACTGGACGAATTGTTCGCGGGAAGGGTCCGAACGCGGTTCTCGACGATCGAAGCGATCGAACAGGAAGTTTTCGCCGCGGATGTCGTGATCGGCGCCGTACTTGTTCCAGGTGCAAGCGCACCGAGGCTGGTCACGCGTGATATGCTGAAATTGATGCAGCGTGGATCGGTGCTCGTGGATGTGGCTATCGATCAAGGGGGCTGTTTCGAAACTTCGCATGCGACCACGCATGCGGACCCAACCTATGAAGTTGATGGCGTCATCCATTATTGTGTTGCGAACATGCCGGGCGCCGTTCCCGTGACATCGAGTCATGCGTTGAACAATGCCACGTTGCCGTTCGGCTTGGCTCTGGCAAATAGAGGCTTGGCCGCGATCACCGAAAATCCGCATCTGCGGGCCGGGCTCAACGTTCACCGTGGCCGTCTGACGAATAAGGCCGTGGCCGAAAGTCTCGGGCTGTTATTCTCGGCGGCGGAGGATCTGATCGCCGCCTAGCCTGGAGCGCCGCGGTCCGGACACCATTGATCAGGGCGCAAATCGCTAGGCCCGGTCACCGAAGACTGCTGTCATCTCCATCGCTCGACAGTGGCATTGGTGCGACGCAGCATGCAATCCGCCATGTCAGGTGCCTTCACGCAAGAGGAAATGGTCTTCTGCAAGTGGCAGAAGCAACAAGGCGTTGTCTGCGCCGCGAGCGATGAGTAGTGTCTTGTTCCGGCCGCAGGAAATGGGGAAGCGGAGCGGGTAGGGCACGACGATGGGCGAGGGAGGCAAGGCACCAAAACAGGACGGTGAATCATGCCCTCAATCGCGACGAAGGTTGGGGCATGACCGAAACCTCGCCGAGTGGTACCTTTACGCCGGCGCAGCCCGGCGGCATGCGAAAGCCCGGCTCGTGCGGGATGCCGGCGCCCGGCATCGTAAGCAAGTTTCCTTGGTCTCGATGGTCATGCGCAGTACGTCCCGCTCGGAGAGCGCGGGGAGATCCGCGTCAAGGGCGCTAACGTCATGAAGGGTTATTGGAATAATCCGCAGGCGACGGCCGATGTTACCACGTCCGACGGCCTCCTGCGCACCGGCGACGTCGGTTACGTGGACCATGACGGGTTCATATTCATCGTCGATCGCACCAAGGACATGCTGCTGTGCGGCGGCTACAACGTCTATCCGCGGGTGCTCGAAGAAGCGATCCACATGCATCCTTCGGTCGAGGAGGTCGCGGTAATAGGCATCCATGACGACTACCGTGGCCAGTCGCCCAAAGCCTTCATCAAGCTTAAAGCCGGTGCGGCGCCGCCTTCGCTCGGCGAGCTGCAGGAGTTCCTGAAGGACAAGCTCGGCAAGCACGAAATGGTGCAGGCGCTCGACATCCGCCCTGAGTTGCCGAAGGCCGCCGTGGGAAAGATTTCGAAGAAGGATTTGTATGACGAAGAGGAGCGCCGGAAGGTGAGACGCGCGGGAGCGGCGGGATGACAGACTTCAGCGCCGGATGCCTCGCTGCTTGGTCGCTCCAACTTCACGAGTCGCGCACCAGCGGCCGGCAATGTCCTGATCTCCAATGTCCCGGCTCCGTCGATGCCGCTCTATATGGCCGGCGCGCGGATGGTGCACTATCACCCGGTGTCGATCCCGTATCATGGCAGTGCGCTGAATATCACGGTGCAAAGCTACGCCGGCCTGCTGGAGTTTGGTC
Source organism: Bradyrhizobium sp. (assembly GCA_050726155.1). Classification (GTDB taxonomy): domain Bacteria; phylum Pseudomonadota; class Alphaproteobacteria; order Rhizobiales; family Xanthobacteraceae; genus Bradyrhizobium. The sequence continues at coordinate 2,689 of JBOHIT010000547.1, read as the reverse complement.
TCACCGCCTGTCGCCGCGTGCTGTCGCAGGAGGAGTCCTACAAGCTGGTGGAGCACCTGCGGGTCGCGCTGCGCGAAATCGAGGCTCTGCCTCTCGTAGAGCAGGCTCCGGGCGGTGCGCCGGTTGCCGATGCATCCCGGCGAGCGAGCCGGATAACGAGCTGACTGACATAAAGACAGGCAATCCTTGGGAGGGGAATGATCATGCATCCGACTGGCGCGCAGACGTCTTCGCCGCAATCGCTGGCGTTGGAGAGTGAGGAACTCAAGGCGGTATTCTCGAAGGTAAGCTGGCGGCTGATACCGCTGCTGCTGATCGCCTACATGATCGCCTACCTCGATCGCATCAACATCGGCTATGCGCAGCTGCAAATGAAGCAAACCCTGCCGTTCGATGATGCCGTCTACGGCCTCGGCGCGGGAATATTCTTCATCGGATACTTTTTGTTCGAAGTGCCGAGCAACCTTCTCCTGGAGAAGATCGGCGCGCGCAAGACGTTGTTGCGTATCATGGTGCTCTGGGGTCTGACGGCATCGGCCATGATGTTCGTATCGACGCCGCTCCAGTTCTACGTGTTGCGGTTCCTGCTCGGCGTTTTCGAGGCAGGCTTCTTCCCAGGTGTCATTCTGTACTTCACGTATTGGTATCCATCGGTACGGCGCGGTCAGGTCATTGCGATCTTCATGTCCGCCACCACGATCATTTCCGTGCTTGCCGGACCGCTTTGCGGCGCAACCTTGAAATACTTCGACGGGTTCAACGGTCTCCACGGTTGGCAATGGCTGTTCCTGGTGCAGGGGTTGCCAGCAGTCATTCTTGGATTCCTCGTGTATTTCCTTCTGGAGGACAAGCCAGCGAATGCCGCCTGGCTTTCGAACGACGAGAAGAAGCTGCTCGAAAGCAGCCTTGCGCATAACGTGAAGGCTGTAGGAAGCGAAACCGCCGGCACATTCGGCGGCTTGTTTCGAGATCCGAAGGTGTATGCACTGTCGCTCGTCTATCTGCTGCTGTTGGGCGCCACCTACACGATGGTATTTTGGCTGCCGACCTTGATCCAGAGTTGGGGCGTCAAGGATCTGTTGCTCGTCGGCATCTATGCGGCGATCCCTAACGCAGTCGGTGTCATCGGCATGATCCTGATCGGCCGAAATTCCGACAAGTGGCGCGAGCGGCGCTGGCATTTTGCAGCATGCATGGTGATTGCTGCGATCGGCCTCTTCGTGACGACGCTGCTCCAGGGCAATCTGGTCGGATCGATCCTGGCGCTGTCGTTCGCCGTTATCGGGATTGCCTCGGCGACGCCTCTGTTTTTTGCGTTGATCAGCGAGTACCTCTCGGTTGGAGCCGCCGCCGGCGGCCTTGCTCTCATCAGCAGCCTCGGCAACCTCGGTCCGGCGATAAGCCCGACGATCAACGGGCTCATCGTCAAGAGCACGGGTGACAATACTTACAGCATGTACTTCGTGATTGCGCTCTACCTCTTGTCCGGGATGCTGCTGTTGCTGACGATCCGGCCGACTTCAACCGCCGGTGTAACGGCGGCGGTGGCAGCGCATTGACGGGTTAGGCGACTGCGACGAGTCGCTCCGGCAAGCGCTGAGGGCGGTGGGCCGGCGTGAGAGGCCAATCGCCGGAGCCCCCGGAGTTGCACTCATTTCGCAGAATGATGTCCCGACTGCTGTGCGGGAACGGAAGCTGGCCGCTGTCGGCGCGATGACTTCCGACTCGATCAGCAGAGCTCTCGATCGCTTGCGGAGCTTCGCATTGCCGAGCGTAGCCTTGTGCGAAGCCATCCCTGCAGCTGCTGATCGGCGAGGGGGCTTTCCAACTTCGTGCAAGTCTTCATTGTCGAGGCCGTGTGCACTCTGACTTTCGTGTGCACTATGTCTGCACTGAGAGGTTAAAGCGGGTACAAACGTGTGCAATTTCGGCTAGTTTGGGGTGCACATGTTCGTTGTTCATCCCATTGAAGAGTAAGATAAGCTGTTGAAATATCAAGACTATCGCTTTTCCGTTGCACCCATGATGGATTGGAGCGAGAGTTCAGGTTTTTCAACCGCTTAGAAGGCCGCGTGTGCACGACGTGTGCACCGAGAGATCAATAAGAATCTATCGATAGGCAGGTTCGGGAGGTGGAATTGATGCGTCCGCGAAGCGATGGCAGTCGAGAAGGCGTGGCGCCGCAGGCAGGGGCCACTCGCGTAGGATAGCGCGCCCAGAGGAGCGACTCCTCTTGGGCGTTCTAACATCAGCATCGGATGAATCCGCTGGAAGACAGCAGCTGACTCCAAACAGCGGGTCCCGGGTTCGACCCCTGGTGCGCCCACCATTCCTCTTAAAAACTTAGCCACCTTCACCGATTGAAAAGCTCGCATTGAAACGGTTTTTCAAACGGTGCTCTTGCAACCCATCTAAAGGGTCCGCTCTCCACACAATAGAATTGCTCGCGGCCGCCTTGGTCTAATGAACAGATCGGATTTGGCCCTCTCAAGGCTGAAACAGGGGTTCGATTCCCCTAGGGAGCGCCAGCAAACTCAGGCACTTAGGCAGCCACCCGCCGCGTTCGTTGAATAATGGTTGAATAAGACGCTGGTGAACAGCTGCGAACGCTTGGGGAGTTTGCTGCCGACATTCGCAGATTAGCCTCGGCGCAATGTGTAGCTGGCGCTTTTGCGAAAAATTTCTTCGT
>JBOHIT010000546.1:0-10388 GCA_050726155.1 Bradyrhizobium sp. | reverse complement strand
GGTCGCGCGCGTGTCCAAGTCCGGTCCGCAGCTTGTCGATCGTCGACAAAAGGATCCGACGGGATGCGGCGAGATCGAACTCGGCGTTGATGGAGGCGAAGCACTCGAGATCGCCGTCGATGGCCTCGATCGAGGTCCGGATGTCCGCCGGGATTCGTTCCGCCTCCTTGTAGTCCGCGAGCACGCTAGAAAGCAGGAATCCGATGATGAAGATCGCGCCGCCGATCCCGCTGGTCAGCAGGCTGTTGAGCTCGAGGATTTCGAAGCCGTGGTAGTGCACGGCCACCTTGATGCAGCCGAGCGCGAGCACGACCACCGCGACGGTGAAGAACAACCGGAATTTCTTGCGGAAGCTGAGGTCCGCGCCTCCGAAGTGGAGATGCGCGATGATCGATGACGTCATTCTGCTGATTTCTTTCCCGCTCTGTCTTGTACGAACCGGCTCCCGTTCCAGATCAATCGTCTGCAGCAACTATGGTCGTATCTGCCGCAATGCACTTCGATGGAAGGGACACCGGCGACGATCGACATGTCAATTTCAGAGGCTCTTCCCCGCCAGACCTCCCGCTGCAATCCCGCTCTCGAAACAAACACGCGGTGGAGACATCCGCTGGAGGTACAGACTTCCGCTCTGTTCCTGCAGCCGATTTGGTCGAAGTGCACCGCTGTGAATTCTTCTCCCGCTCTTCCCTGCAGATACCGTAGGAACCCGTTGCGCACGGTGATGTACTCATCCCCGCACATCCGCTTCGCGAGCTCCAGCGCGGAGCGGATAGCCGGCGACAGCTGGCTGTACTGACCAGAAGACAAGGGGACCAACCGGCCCTCGGCCTTGCCTGAAGCACGCCCCATCGCGCCGGAGGTCGTAAGGCAAATCATCAATGCTATGACGAAACGCGACATTCCATCCTCCTGCGGTTAGCGTTGATCGCACCATCAAGATTCTCGATCCTGTATGAAGGACACTCCCATACGCCTTTCCTTGACCCAGACGATCCGGCATTCGTGACGGGCATCATCGGACGAGATCATCAACGTGAATTCCCTCGGGACGCCGAGTGGGCTGGCGACATCCAGCATGGCGCCCGACCTGATCAGGTTGCGCACCGTGCATGATATCGCCAAACCACCGAACGAGATCACTCCGGTTTTCAAGACGCGTGTCCGCCGCAGTCTGCGCTTGTCTTCCATGAGGGCCTCCCAACGGGACATGCCTAGTCGACTTTCTTTTCGGCCGCCTCTGCGAGCTTCACGATGTCGCCCTTCGTGAACAGGATTCCTTTGAGCTCCGTGCGCCAGTCCTTTTTCTTGCGCAGCAGAAACTCGAGGTTCATGCCAAAATGCTTGAACTCCTCCTTTTGCGCATTCTCCATGATCGCCTTCGCGTCCTTGTCCTTCTCGACGGACATGCGCTGTTCGTACCAACTGATCGCCTCCGCTTCCTCAATCAGCGACGTGATCATCCGAGCGAAGGTGCGGATTTCCTGCGAAAGTTCTTCCGGCGGCTCGTGGTACTGGTCGAAGCCCATTTTGTTGTCCTTCTGTTGAAAAAAAGTCGCGTATCGAAACGGATGTAGGTAGTGTCACTTGGCAGGTGGCTTGAGCAGACGCAATGCATTCAGCGTCACCAGCACGGTGGCACCGGTGTCAGCGAGAATGGCCGGCCATAGCCCCGTCAGTCCGACAACCGTGGTTATGAGGAAGACCGCCTTCAGCCCCAGCGCGACCGTGATGTTCTGACGGATGTTGGTCATGGTCCGCTTGGATAAGTCGACCATGGCGGCGACATCGGACACCCGCCCGTGCAGCACGGCGGCGTCGGCGGTCTCCAGCGCGACGTCGGTGCCGCCGCCCATGGCGATGCCGACGTCGGCGGCGGCGAGCGCCGGTGCATCGTTGATGCCGTCGCCGACCTTGGCGACCACAAAACCTTCCTTCTGGAACTTGCCTACGATCCTCTGCTTGTCTTCCGGCAACAATTCCGCCTCGACGTCAATGCCGAGTTGTTTGCCGATGGCGGTGGCGGTGCGCCGGTTGTCGCCGGTCAGCATCACCGTCCGGATCCCGGCGTCCGACAAAAGCTTCAGTCCTTTTTTTGCATCCGGACGGGGCTCGTCCCGCATGGCAATGGCACCGGCGACCCTGTCGTCCATGACGAGGAGGGAAACCGTCTTGCCCTCGTCGTTGAGGGCCGAAATCCGGGCGGTCTGGTCCGCAGTAACGGTAGCGAGTTCGGCGACCGCATTCGGTGAACCGAGGAATGTCTTTACGCCCTCGACCGTCGCTTGAACGCCTTTGCCGCCGATCGCCTTGGAGTCGGAAGTCGGCGGCACCAATATCTTCTGCTCTGCCGCCTTCGACAGGATCGCGGTGGCGAGTGGGTGACTTGATCCGGACTCGAGCGCCGCAGCGAAGCGCAGGATGTCCCCTTCGCTCCGATCAAAGCTGATGATATCCGTGACCAGGGGCTTACCCGCAGTGAGCGTGCCCGTCTTGTCGAGACAAGCGATGGTAATCTTGCCGATCTGTTCGAGAACGGCGCCCCCCTTCAGCAATAGTCCCCGACGCGCGCCGGCGGACAAGCTGGCGGCGATCGCCGCAGGCACCGAGATAACCAGGGCGCAAGGACACCCAATCAAAAGAATGGCCAAAGCCTTGTAGATCCAGCCACTCCACGCGCCGCCGAACAGCAGCGGCGGGACGATGGCCACCAGAGCCGCCACCGCCACCACGCCGGGCGTGTAATACCGGGAGAAGCGATCGATGAAACGCTCGGTCGGCGCTTTCGACTCCTGCGCCTCCTCGACGAGTTTCACCACGCGGGCAATCGTGTTGTCTGCCGCAGCGGCCGTCACGCGCACCCTGAGCAGCCCGTCTCCGTTGACGGTGCCGGCGAACAGGCTCTCGTCGCGGCCCTTGCGGACGGGCGTGCTCTCGCCGCTGACCGGCGCTTCGTCGATTGAACTCTCTCCGGACACGATGACGCCGTCCGCCGGGATCCGGTCACCGGGACGCACCTGGATCGTGGCGCCGACCGTGAGAGTGTCTGCCTCCACCTCGCGGACCTGACCATCACCGTCCTCTAGTCGAGCGGTCTTCGGCACCAGCTTGGTCAGGTCTTGAATGCTGGCGCGCGCCCGGCTCGCGGCGACGCCCTCAAGCAGTTCGCCGATCAGGAACAGAAAGACGACCGTCGCCGCTTCCTCCGTCGCCCCGATGAACACCGCGCCAACCGCCGCGATCGTCATCAGCATCTCGATCGAAAACGGCGTGCCCGCCATCGCCGCAGAAAAGGCCCGTTTGGCGATCGGGATCAGGCCGACCATCATCGCCAGTAAAAATGCCCACTGCTCCGTCGCCGGGACGGCCTTTCCCACGGCGAAAGCGACCGCGAGAGCGGCTCCGGACGCGATGGTCAACTGGCCCTTGCGGGTTCGCCACCAGCTTTGGTCCGTAGGACCATGGTCGTGGATGTGGGAATGGCCTGCGTTTTCTTCGGGCGCGGGCACTTCATGGCCAGCCTGCTTGGCTCCGACCTCTTCCGACCCGGTAACGGCATATCCCAAACCGGCAATCTGGCTACTCATTGCCTTGGTATCCGCCTGATCGTGCCTGACAGTGACAGTGCCACCCGCGACGGATACGTTCACCTCCGTGATGCCGGACATCCGCTGCAGCGCGTTCTCGATCTTGATCGCGCAACTGGCGCAATCCATTCCCTGGACCCGAATCCGCGTGGTGATCGCCAACGGCGGCTCCTGTTTCGTTCCGTGTGAACTCGGCATCATGCGGTGCTCATTCTTTTGCTCGGCGACACTGATCGGAGATCTTTTGTCCAAGTCCGGTAGTAAGCGACGGCAGTCATCACGGCGATTCCGGCAACACTGACGAGGATTTGAAACGGGATCGAATCGGAGACCAGTTCGATAACGAAGTGGCCGACGAAAGACAGAAAAACGCCGACGCAGAACACTTCCAGGGAACGCTTTCCGCAAATGATCATCGGGCGTAGCAACGGGGATCGGAGTCCAAGCCAATGTTCCGGCAGAAACCGCACCACGATGAGTGCAAGCGCCAGGAAATGCGCGATCCGGTAGGGTGCGAGATTGGTCTTGTCGTTGCTAAAGTTGGACAACGGCGTCGGTAACAAACTTCCAAACTGCGGAAACCGCGCCGCCATGACGATTGCAAGGGAGACCGCCAAATAGGCAAATGCGGCCATAATGACGCCCCTTGACCGCAACGCCGGAAGGATGCGCAGCGCTCCGCCGCTGGCCGCCCATGCGCCGATCATGAATAGGAATTGCCAGGCAAACGGATTGAAATACCAGCTACCCGCGGGATACGAGGACAGGTTCCATCCGAACGTCCGTGCCGCTACGTACAATGCAAGAGACGCCAGAAGAGCAGCGGTTGGATGACGGATCACCGCCCAAAGCGCAGGCGGAAATACTGCCATCAGGGCAATGTAGAGTGGAAGCACATCGAGATTGAGCGGCTTAAATTCCAGCAAGAGTCCGTGCTTCAGTGTCTCGATCGGATCGTCGATCAGGTATCGGACATTGAACTCATCGAGAAGATGCGAATGGTCGTGGGCTTGCGCGACATACCCGATGGCCGCCACATACGCGACGAACAATAGCACGTAAGCGACGTAGATCTGCCAGACTCTGCCAAAAAGCAGGCTCGCACCGACCAGGAAGCCCCGCGCACGCATGTAGCGGGAATACACGAACGTCGCCGTGTAACCGGAAATGAAGACGAACAGGTCCGCAGCATCGCTGAAACCGTAATTCTTCATCGTCAGCCATGCGACGGCGTTGTTCGGAATGTGGTCGACGAAGATCGCCCAGTTGGCTGCGCCTCGAAATAGGTCGAGGCGCAGGTCGCGGGCCGCTGGGCCGCTATCTGATTGATCGCCCACGCGGTTCGTCATTTTGATATTGCCTTCACGTCGATTGCACAAGCTCCGCCGAACCATGGCGGCAACCGCGCCACTACTTCTTGTATTTTGCCTGGCCGGATTTGCCCTCGGCGGTTTTGATCGTGAGCGTCACCGTGGCGCCGGGCGCAATTGCCGTCTTCGCCTCGCCCTGCAACGAGTTTTCTCCTGAGACGGCGAGCGTTACCGTTTCCTTCGCGGTCCCGTTAACGATCAACACCGCCGCTGAGTAACCCTTTGTCGGTACCGGCTTGGTATCTTTGGGATCGAACACATTGATCGTCACCTTGTTCCCGGACGTGACGAGTTCTGCGTCGATGCCGGCGACATCCTCCATCGGACCACCATTCGGCCCCTTCTCGTTGCCATGCGAATGTTGCGCGAACGAAGGCGCAGACCAGATGAGCGACAGGAGAATGATAAATACGTACTTCATGTCGTAACTCCGTTGGTTGAAGGTTGGGGTGTTACTTCTTTCTCGCCGTTTTCACGCCGAAACAGGACGTACAGTGCCGGCAGGACGAGAAGCGTGAGAAGTGTAGAAGAAATGATGCCGCCGATGACGACGGTCGCCAGCGGTCTCTGGACCTCGGCGCCAGCGCCGGTCGCTATCGCCATCGGTACGAAACCGAGCGATGCAACGAGGGCCGTCATCAGCACGGGGCGCAGTCGGGTCAACGCCCCTTCGCGCACGGCGTCGACCAGAGCATGTCCTTCGCTCCGCAACTTTTCGATGAAAGTGATGATGACGAGACCATTGAGCACGGCCACGCCAGACAGTGCGATAAAGCCGATGCCGGCACTGATCGAGAGTGGGATGTCGCGTAGAAAAAGGGCAAGGATCCCTCCCGTCAGGGCAAGCGGAACGCCGCTAAACACCAGGAGAGCGTCCGCCGCCGAACCCAAGCTGATGAACAAGAGGATGAAGATCAGTAGCAGCGCGATGGGCACAACGATGGTCAGGCGCTTTGTTGCGGACACCAACTGCTCGAATTGACCTCCCCATCCGATCCAGTACCCGGCCGGGAGCTTCACCTTTTCTGCGATTTGGCCTTGGGCGTCGCCAACAAACGATCCGAGGTCCCGCCCCCGCACATTGGCGCTGACCACGATCCGCCGCTTGCCGTCCTCACGGCTGATCTGATTTGGCCCCGGTGCAATGTCGATCTGCGCCAATTCAGACAGGGGAGCGTAGCGAATTTGTGCAAGGGGAGAATTGCCCCAAATCGCAGGTGTTGCCTTGGTCTGGCTCTCGATCGCTGGTAGCGGGATGGGCAGCGATCTGATCGCCTCCACGTTCGATCGGAGATACTCGGGAAGGCGGACGACTAGCTCGAAGCGCCGGTCGCCCTCGAACACCAACCCCGCACTTTTTCCGCCGACCGCAATCTCGACCAGGTTCTGCACATCACCGACGCTGATGCCGTACCGCGACAAGGCTTGGCGGTTGAGCTTCACTGTCAGTACCGGCAGTCCGGATACCTGCTCGGTCTTGACATCTGCGGCGCCGTCGACCGTTTGCAGGACCGCTTGTACCTGGCCGGCCACTTGCGCAAGAACTTCGAGATCGTCGCCAAAGATTTTCACGCCGACATCGCTTCGCACGCCCGAGATCAGTTCGTTGAACCGCAACTGTATCGGCTGCGACAGTTCATAGCTGCTGCCGGCAATCTCTTCGGCGGCCTCTTCGATATCCTTGACCACCGCCGACTTGGGTTTCTTCGGGTCGGGCCATTGGTCGCGGGGTTTGAGCATCACGTAGCCGTCGGAAATCGACGGAGGCATCGGATCCGTTGCCACTTCCGCCGTGCCGGTGCGAGCGAATGCTTCCTTGACCTCGGGTATGTTGAGAAGACGCTTTTCCAGCATCTGCTGCATCGCAAGGGACTGCGTGAGACTTGTCCCGGGGATGCGCAGCGCTTGGATTGCGACGTCTCCCTCGTCGAGGCTCGGAATGAACTCGCCACCCATCCGCGAGGCCGCGAAACCGCTGACAACAACGAGGATTGCCGCAACAAACGCAATCATGCCCCGGTTCTGAATTGATCTGGCAAGCAGCGGGACATAGACGTAGCGTGCCCCCCTCATAAACCAGTTGTCATGTTCGGAAACGCGCCCCGTCACCAGCATGGCCACGGCCGCCGGAACAAACGTCATCGACAGAATGCTTGCGCCCAACAGCGCCATCAGCACCGTCAGCGCCATCGGCGTGAACATCTTTCCTTCAACACCTGTCAGCGTCAGGATCGGAAGGTAGACGACGGCGATGATCAAGGTGCCGAACAGGCTCGGACCGATGACCTCCTTTGATCCCGCAAGGATGGTCTCGAACCGTTCCTCGCGGCTCAAGATTCTGCCCAAGCGTTGCTGCTCCGTCGCCAGCAGGCGCAGGCAATTCTCGACGATGATGACCGCCCCGTCGATGATGATGCCGAAGTCGATTGCACCCAAGCTCATCAGATTGGCGCTGACCTTGTTTTCGAACATTCCAGTGATGGTGAAGAGCATGGACAAGGGAATAACGAAGGCCGTCGCGATGGCAGCCTTAAAATTCCCCAAGATCAGGAACAGGATGACGATGACCAGCAGCGCACCTTCGACCAGGTTCTTTTCGACGGTCGCAATCGTTGCTTCGACCAAATGGGTACGGTCGTAGATTGCCCGCGCGATCACGCCTTCCGGCAGAGAACGCCCTATGTCACCGATCTTCGCGGCAACCCGCTGAGCCACCGTGCGACTGTTCTCGCCGATCAGCAGCATGGCGGTTCCGAGCACGATCTCCTCGCCGTTCAGCGTTGCAGCGCCGGTTCTTAGATCCTGTCCTTCGCGGACATCCGCCACGTCCGAAATGCGAATGGGAACGCCGTTACGCGACCCGATGACGATCTCCTTAATCTCGTCGACATTGGCGACTTGCCCGGGGGTGCGAACAAGATATTGCTCGCCATTTCGTTCAATATAGCCTGCGCCGACATTGGCATTGTTGGCCGCCAGCGCTGTCATCACCTCGCGAAAGCTCAGTTTGTAAGCCATCAATTGGGCAGGATCCGGCAGGACGTGGAACTGCTTCTCGAAACCGCCGATCGTGTTGACCTCGATGACGCCGGATACGTTTCTCAACTGCGGCTTGATGATCCAGTCCTGAATCGTGCGCAGGTCGGTTGGGCTGTATGGCTTGCCATCGGCCTTCAGCGCTTTGGGTTTTGCTTCCACCGTGTAGAGATAGATCTCGCCGAGCCCAGTGGAGACCGGTCCCATCGCAGTTTCGATCCCGGCCGGAAGACGATCCTTGACCTGCTGCACCCGTTCGTTGACCAACTGGCGCGCGAAGTAGATATCGGTGCCGTCCTTGAAGACGACCGTCACCTGACTTAACCCGTAACGGGACAGCGACCGGGTGTTCTGAAGGTTAGGCAGGCCGCCCATGCTGGTTTCGATCGGAAACGTTATTCGTTGTTCGACCTCGAGCGGCGAATAGCCCGGAGCCCTCGTATTAATCTGGACCTGGACGTTGGTGATATCAGGAACGGCGTCGATCGGCAGGCGGGTAAAATTCCACGCGCCGAAGGCCGCCATGACCAGCACGCCGATCATGACCAGCCAGCGTTGGCGGATGGAAAAAGACAGGATCCCGTCAATCATCGCGCTTCTCCGGACGGCGGCCAATTTCCCTGATGCGCGCGAACGTGTGGATCGGCGTCGTGAGCACGACTCCGTCGCCCTTCCTACCCGTCCAGGCGGCCGATGCGATGCGCTCACAAATGGAATCCGCAAGTTCTGCCTTGCAGACCAGCCGAAGTTCGAGGAACTGGTGATAGGTCAGGTCAGTCTCGCTGGACTTATAGGCTCCGCCCTGTCCACGTCCACGTCCCTGCCCCCGGACCTCGGTAAACGTGAAGCCGGGAAAGTCAGGCAAATCGTGAAGTACCCGCACAACGTGACCCTCCATGTGCGGCCTGATGAGAGCGGTAACGAGGGTCATTTCGCCATCAATGCTCATGCTCGGCCGTCCCTTTCGCCATCTCAGCCTTGACGATAAAGCTGTTTTTCGCCGCGTATATTTCGTCCTCGATCACTCCAAACGTGATCTCGACAAGCTCCTGGTCGCGATCGCCGATTTCTACGTCCCGCGGTTCAAACTTTTCTCCGTCACGTACGAACACGACGGTTCGATTTTCGACTGTCTGGAGGGCCGACGACTTGACCGCGACGTTTACTTTTTTGGCGGACAGAGTGAGGCGACCGGTGACGAACAGGCCGGGACGGAGACGTAGGCCGGAATTCGGCACGATCGCTCTGGCGAGCGCGCTCTGGGTCTCGCTGCTGCCCACCGGCGATAAATATGAAATCTTTGCTTCGATCGGTTGTCCGCCATCCGCAGCATCGATCAGCACCTGATCGCCGAGGTTGACCCGCTTGAGATCGCGCCGGTAGACGGAGAAATCGACCCACACCGTCGAAAGGTCGGCGATGACGAAAGCCGACTTCTGCTCCGATACGAATTCACCCAATGTGGTCTGACGATCGATGACTGTACCTGCCAGTGACGCCTTCAATTCGTATGGCGTCAAACTCTGGTTGCTTTCGACGATTGCGAGCACATCGCCCTTTTCGACACGGTCGCCGATTCGTTTTCGCACGTCGCGCACGATTCCCGGAAAACGGGGCGTGACCTGAAGAAGCGATTCCTGGTTGGGTTGCACGATGCCGTTCAACAGGAGGCTGTCGCGCAAAACGCCTGGCCCGGCCTTGGCGAGTTCGATGCCGGCGGCCGCGATCTTTGCGTCGGTGAATTTGACGCCCTCGGCGTGCTCTTCCTTCTCCGCCTTTTCGGCAGGCACCGTCTTTGACGTCGCCGGCAACAAACACCGATAGCCGCCATAGGCGAGCCCGAGCGCGACCAGAATGAACAGCGAATAGCGGAAAAGTGCCTTGATCATCTTCTGTTGCTCTCGCGGATGAGCGTAAACGGGTTGCCGACAAGACCTTCGATGGTCGCTATGGCGATGTGGAAATTCTGCAGGGCTTCCTGTTCGCGCAGCAGCGCCTGCAGCAGCGATCCCCGGACGTCGAGCAGTTCGAGCAGGGTGAAACGACCTTGCGTATAGCCGTTGAACATCGTCTCGGACGCATTGCGCGCGTTCGGAATAACCGAGGATCGCAGCAGCTTGATCTCGGCCAGGGCGCCGGTGAGAGTGTCGTAGGCTCTTCCCACAATACTGATCAGAACCAGCTTGTTGATCGCCCGCTCGGCGTCAGTCTTCGCGAGCGTCTCCTGAGCGGCGATGATGTTTCCGGTATTCTGGTCAAAGACCGGGATGGGAATCGAAACGCCGAGCCGGACTGCATTGTCGTTGGTGTCCTGGAAATGGCGCCATCCGGCGGATATTCGTGGATCGGGAATCGCCTTCAGGCGTGCGATCAAGAGTTCCGCGTTGCGCTGGGC
>JBOHIT010000545.1:0-5670 GCA_050726155.1 Bradyrhizobium sp. | reverse complement strand
CAGCTAGAGCAACTCCGATCAAGCGCGGCGCCAACTCGCGAAAGAGGTCCTCCGACGAGAGTGCTGCCATCAATCCGCTAATTTGGATAGTCGATAACAACTCTGCCGCGCCAACCGCGACCGCCACATCTCCGCGCCACGCCGTTGGCGGGAAAAGCACGAACGAAAGCGACAGGCCCAGCATGCACGACAACATGACCATGCAAAGCGCGGCAACTGCGGCCGGCGTGGCCGGCCGGTACTCATATTGGGCGAGCTGATCCATCGCTATTCCTCCAGACGACCGCGATGGCGCCATATCACGAGCGCGGCGCGCGCGGGAATGAATTGGGGCGGAAGATGCCTGTTGGCGTCGTAGAGCTCTTGCCGTGGCATCTGAAGCTGCTCTGCCACCACCGCCCATTGCAGGTCGCGGTTTGGGTAGTAGACGCAGCCGTCGGTATAGGAGCTCAGTCGCGCGCAGCGAGGCCAGGTCGCCGTCGATCGTGGCCGCACGACTTCCATGCGGCTCATGATCGACTTCCATGCCCCCGGAGTTCCAATCGCCACTGCGACGAAGATCGTCGTCACGACCGCCGTGAAGATGGCCATCTGCGTGAGCGTCGAGCGCGTGTGCCACCAATTACGCCAAGTCGTTGCTTCGGCGACGACGCCTTCCACCGGCGGAGCCGCCGGCACCTTGGTGCCAGGTGCGATGGTGGCGACGATGTCGCCATACTCGGCAGTCGTCAGGAATGCGAACGTTTTCGCCGGCAGCCGCAAGAACTCCGCCGGCGTCAACTGCTTCAAGCGTTGTACCAGTTGCTTGGAGTGGTTGTTGGCGTCCCGTTTCACGTTCGCGACGTTCTCGCGAAACTGGGTACGACGATCAGCCATCGCGGCCTCCGGCCAAGAACGGGAGAACGCGGAGGATTTCGTCTTGCATCACGGCCGTCCACTCCGCGACATCCTTGACCAGAATTTTGGCTTCGTCGCGGGGACGCCCCGTGCGGCGGATGGCCTCCGCATAGTTGTCGGCGTGCCACGACACGACGGTGGAGGGTAGTACCTGCATGCGTTCGTAGATCGCCATGCTGCGCGGCCGGACCTTTGGCATCTTGAGGGTCGGATAGCGCTTGATTGCCGAGGCGAAGTTCTTGCGTGCATCGTCGCTGAGATACTTGGCCGCTTCAATCGGATCGCCCGCAACCGCGTTGAGGACGATGACCGGCGTCGCATTCGGAAGATTGCGCTCGATCCGCTTCAGCTCCCGAGCCATCTGAACCGCTGAATCTTCTCCCGCCTTGCAAACCACGTAGATGACGATCTGCAGGCCCAGCATGATGATATCTTCGTCGAAATCGAGATCGGTGATTGCGTTGTGGAACAGCCCCGCCATGGCGCCGCCCACCTCGATCAGCGTCGAGCGCCCGGTCTGCGGCATGGCGGTCACCGCGCGATACCAGGGCACGATCATGTCGCTCGCGACCATCTCCTCGCCGCGGCTCTGGCGCTGGTCGGGTACGACCAAATTCACGACGGGCTCGCCGGTTTTGGCTGCGAGTTTACCCTTCGAGTCCATCTGATAGAGATCGAGCGGCTGTGAGGCCAACTCGAACGCGGTCACAAGCTGGATCGCGACGGTCGTCTTGCCGACGCCGCCATCGTCCGCCGTGACCACTGACCCGGTCGGGCCAGTCGCGCCGGACTGCTTCTTATTATTAGAAACCATGAGGAAGCTCCTGTGTTGCCGAAAGGAGCTTCCCAATAATGGTATTCGAAACGCGCTGCGAATGAATGAATTGATTGAAAGTTGTCTAGCATGATCAACGAGTTATATATGTGGCGCCGCAGGCGTCGAGCGTCCGGATGGTTGGCCCCACCAGACGACGCGCACCAGTTCTCTATACGCCGGACCCGACGCCGCCGCGCAGCTTAGCGACAATGCTCCGGCGATGGCACTCCTCCTTGGTACGGTCGAGAGCACGTTCGCGATGCCCGTGCGACAACTGCAGCAGCACATCGTCGAAGGCCGAGAAGGGGATCACATGCGCGTTGTCAACCAGGTGCCGCTGGCCCTGAATGGCACAGACGATCTTAGGGTAGATCTTCTTGATGGCATTCACCGCGCCGGGTGGAAGCACCGGCTGGTAGTTTTCCATCACACAATGCGCCGTATTCATCATCCAGCCGTCGGATTTGGCAAAGCCGAGGAGGTTGGCGATGCTGGACAAGTCCTCGCTCGACATAGCGAGATCGGCGGCTCCAAAGATTGCCAGCTCAGCTGCGAGACCGGCGGTGAGGATGCGGATACGAGCCATGCGATAGAATGGCAGGTCGAGCCAGGGACGATAGGCCTCATCAATGTACCCACCATGGTGAATTGCACCGAAAGCTTCATCGATCACAAGAAAATCAGTCGGAATGCTGACGGCAGCAGCGGCCACGATGTGGCCGATCTCGTGAACGATGAGGCGGGTCATCTCGGGAATATTCGACTTGGCAACGAGGTTCAGTTTCGGGAAGTTAGCGAGCGTGGTCAGCATCAAATTCTCCTTTGATCGCGCATCATGGCGCTCACGCATGACCATCAGCTCCCTGAGTGCAGAACGCGAAAGAATGAATGCAAGTGAAATTCGGACGCTAAATCAGCGGGATGAGCTGGGTTAGACGCGATCAAAGCCAGATTGATTGGCTTTGATTGCTACGCCTTCTCGATCAAGTAGCGAAACCCCTCGGAATCCTCGACCGATAGCTCCCGTGTTGAACGGGATACCCGAATGACGCCCTTCACGTGTTCGGCGCCGTGAATTGCCAGGTCAAGTTTTGCGCTCGAGAAGTGGAGGTTCAGCAACTTCCGTAGCGTTACCCATAGCACTGGCAAGCCCGACTCTTCAGCCCGAGAATTGAGGACTTGTTTAGTCAGGTCAAATAGCTCAGGACCCAGCGTCGCCTCCATGCCTGAATTGATGCGTCCGATGAAGCGCGCCAATTCGAACGTTTGGCCAAAGCCCGCGCCATACTGTGGCCATAGCTCGGCCGGATTGACGTCAGTGAAGATCGCGACCTGGACCACCTCGAAAGCCGTCAATTGCGTGTTGGCATGGTGGAATGCCCTCTCCAGCCGGACAGCCCCGTCATTGTCGTTCAATTCAGCTGCTTCAACAAACGCATCTAGAACGAGCTGGGCGCGCTGATACGCGCGGAAAACAAGCCTGACGGCCTCAGTCTCTGCAGCAATCATCTCATGCTGCGAACCATCGCCGGCAACCGATCCAGACTTTAGCTGTTGCTCTGCATATTTTATCTTCGCCCACCGCCTGACCTCATCTTCTGAAACGAATGCCGTAAACTCCACTAGATGAATTCGGCCCACCTTCAGGCGGTAATCAATGTCACCGGGCCCGCCCAGGAGTGCGCGGAGTTCGTTCTTGGCTCGCGTTCCTGTTCCTAGCAGCGCCACGAGCGCTTGGTATGTCAGCAATGTGTGTATGCCGAGCATGATATTCAGGGCCCGTACAACCCCTGTCATCTTGTACTGACCCTCAACATTTTTTGTCGGACGATTTTCTCTGAGAATTGCCATTACGGCATTGCTGTTGCCGGTCTGAAGGACGTTCGGAAAGATTCGGATCGTCGCCAATGGCGTGGCGATATCAGTGGGCACCCGGAGTGCAGCCTCGCGCCGCCGGTTGCGAACGTTCTCGCGACGTTCGCGAGCTTGACGGCGCCGCTCCGAAAGCTTCGACTTATTTGTTCTGTTAGATTTCTTGACCATTTGAATCCCGGAGCCGTGGTGATGCGTCAGCGATCCGTCAGGCGCCACGACTCGGTGTCGTCGCGCAGCACGATGGCGGGCTGAAACCCGGTACCGATCCGCACGTACAAAACGTCGTCTGTCGGAGTGGCCGTCATCGCGATGGCAGGCTTGCCATCGCACAGTCCCCAAATGCCGTACGTGACCGGACCGTCGGCTTCGCGCAAAGCGATCGGCTCGAATTCCAAATTCTGCTCCTGGGCGAGCCGGTCGACTGCGGAGACAATCGTCCAGTCATCTACCGCGAAGCGAATCCGAACAACGTGAATCGGACTGAGAAAGGCCGTCGATAGTTTTACGTTGCAGACGATCATCGCCGGCCGCTCGTCGCCAACCGTTTTACGCAACGTTTGCGTCATGAACCGCATCAGCGTCCGCTGAACGCGCGGTCCCTCCGGCGTTTTCCCGACAGCCTCGACGGCACAAACAAATTTCCACACTGCGGTCATCTTCGATTCTCCGAATCCTGAGATAATCTTGAAGTTCAATGGACTACGGCACGAGCTGCTTGTGGCAGGTGCCGCAAATGAGATTCACGCCCGGCTTGGCCCAGGCGTTCAAGCCGCAGCCTTCGCAGTTGTAGCGTGTCTTGCTCTGTTGCTTTTTCAGCGCGACCTTGCGTTCGGCCTTCGAGTTGCGCTCGACGTAGGCCAGCGCAAAACCCTTGGCGACCAGCGCACGGGCGACGCGGTCAAAAGGTCCGCCGCGCTTGATGAAGTGAGTCATCCGCTGGCCGGTCTGTTTACCGCCGGGCCGGCCGTTGTGCGACGGGATCAAGCCGATCTCGCGCATCTTCGCTGCCCATTGCTCGTTGTGATAGCCGGTGCGCGACGGCCTGCCGTAATGCTGTTGCCACTGATGGGCGAGCTCATGCGCGAGCGTGGACAAGACCTTCCTGGCCCCGCGCTCGGCAAAATGGGCGGGGTTGAGCGCGATCTCGTCCGTGACGATCGCGCCGTCCGCGGAGCGGAATCGTCGTCCCGAGAAGAAGCCGAGTGCACGCTTCTTACGCTGTAACGTGACCAAGCACGGCGGTAGCTGACCGCCGAAGAGCTTGTCGTTGAGCGCCTTGCACGCGCGGCGGAACGGTCCATACGATTCCGGGATCGGATCGATTTTTCGCTTCGCCTTTGCGCGGCGCCTTTGTTTCGTACGATCAAGCGGCGCGCGCTTGCCGCGAGGCCTCGGCTTGTTTGTGGCTGCCATCACATCGCTCTCCGCAGAATAGGCCCGCCGGCTTTCGTGATGGGCATCTCGCGGCGGTTCGTCGCCAGCCAGCCGAGGAGGTCACGCGCCCAGGCGCGGCGCACCGAGCGCGTCAACTCGACCAGACCATCACTCGTCACCACGTACAGGGCGGCTGCGACCTCCATCGGCTGGATGTAGCTCCCGGCATACCAGCGGGCCTTCGCCCAGCTGATATCGCTGCTTACGATGATCGCGCCGACCGGAAACGTCGCGTCGGCGCCGGGCTTGAGCTCGATGCCGCGGAAGCCCCAGCCGGTGGTGCATGCCGGGTCGATCGATTTGATCCACCGCCGCCAGCTGCGGAGATTCGTTTCCGCACCCCACTGGCGGGATCGCGACATCGCCGCGATCGCCGCCTTGGCCTCATTGTGGTGATTTTCCACCGAGGGGTCCGTGCCGGGAAGCGTCGCGGTGATCGTGTGTCCGACGACAGTATCAAGCATCGATCTCGCTCCCCCTTAGCTGACGTTCGAGGTCGAGGCCGCATCATCCGCGAACTTGTCGCCGCTGCAGAACGATGGCTTGCGCCATCCCGTGGGGTTCACCTCATCGAGCACCGGGCCTGCGATGTCGGCGAACCCGGCTTCCGCCATCACGCGCTCCTGGTGCTGGAAGCGAGCTTCGAC
>JBOHIT010000544.1:0-2621 GCA_050726155.1 Bradyrhizobium sp. | reverse complement strand
GACCAGGGTGGCCCCAACGCCCATATTCTTCAAATATTGAAGATGAATTGGCGACATGCTGCGCAGGAAGCAGAGCGACATGTCCAGATCGCGGCCGGTCAACGGTGACAGCCGCGGCTGCAGCGGAACAGGTTCGTAATTCACATCGACCAGAACGCGTACGCGCGTGCGCTCATACAGCCGCCGCGCCATTTGCGGGATATCGGTCGCTGGATAACGGTTGCCCAAATACGCTTCGAGCTCCGGCTTGCGGCGCTCGGAAAACACTTCACCGTGCCCTTCGTCATCGAAGCGGTAGACCATCACCCGATCGTAGCCGGTACGATCTTGAAACAGCGTCGCCGCCTCTTCGCACAGCGCACGAAGCGATGATGCGGTGCGAATCTTCTCCAACGCGCTGGCGATGTGCCGGGATGGATCGACCGATGGTCCGGCGCGCTCGAGCTCGATGACGAGGCCGCCGGCAGGCGGCCGATGCAGCAAGCCATCGAACTCCGCACTCGGACTTCCGATCCGGCAACGCACCGCTATCGGCATGCCCTGCGAGGTCGGATCGAGATGCGGAAGGATCCGGACCAGCAAATCGCCATCGAGATCGGCGAGCGCCATGCCGATGACCTGCTTCAGATTTAGGAATTCCGCAGCGTTGGCGCTGGCCTGAATGACGCGATGATCGGGCTCGCTGACAACCAATAAAGCGCCGTGGGGCTGAATTGAGCCCGCCAGATGAATCTCTTCACGTTCGCAGTTCGAAAGATCAGCTTTTCCGAACGCTGGGGTAGCGAGCGAGTGCAGCGCCAATTCAGGCCTCTGGGGTGGTTTCCTCGGCGTCCGACCCCTTATCTTCGAGGTCATAACGGTTGAGCTTTGCATAAAGGCTTTGGCGGCTCAATCCCAGCAGTTCAGCGGTCGCGGTCCGGTTCCCGCCTGAAAGCTCAAGCGCCTGCTTCACATAGTGCTGCTCGACGATGCTAACGGTGTTCTTGACCAGGCTGCGCAGCGACGATTTGCCGATTTGCTCGCTCATGGAGCCCAGCGCCGTACGCAGAAAATCGCTCTCGTTGCCGGACGGCAGGCGACGCGAGACGTTGCGAAGCAGCACGCCGATCTGACTTTGATCACCCTCCCCGGTGCCGGCCGAAATCTCGACTTCTGTCTCCGTCCCGAGTTCGCCACGAACGGACGTTGTGAACAACCGCACGGTTCGATGCCGCTGGATATTGGCAAGCAGTGCATTCAGGTCGGCACCGGGTTGCCAGAGCCAGCGGCCAAGCGATTCACCGACTGCGGATGCCTTGGAGCCGAGCTGCACCAGATCGAGGAAAGCCTGATTGGCGTGACGGATAATGCCGTCCTCGTCCAGCGCCACGAAACCATCGGGCAGATGGTCGACCAACTCCTCGACGGTCGAATTCGCCCCCTTCTCCGCCAGAACAGGCGCACTGGTCGCCGGGGTGAACTGCAACAGAAAGACATGGCCCGGTTCGGCCGTCATCAACGATCCACGAAGCATCCAGGGCGTTGCATCGGCGCCGAGATGAACAAGAATACTCAGCGCCTTGCCGCGCTCGCGGATGCGCGCCAGCATTTCGCGAACAGCGTCGCGATCCTCCGCCGCCACATCGTGCAGCAGTTCGCGCCCGGCCAGGTCTTCATTGCGTCGGCGCGAGGAGTTCAGAGCTTCCACAGCGGTGCGGTTCGCTTCGACAATTCGCAGATTGGCCGCGGATACAGTCATGACGGCTTCATTGGAGGCGTCAAAAACCAGCCGATAGCGCGTCTCGATTTCACGAAGCTTCCAGTAGTCGCGCTCCATCGTCTGCTGTGCGGCAATCAGGCGTGACTGCAGCTCCGCGACCGCCTGCAGATTCTTGCCGATCGCGAGCATGCCGGCACGGCCGCCGAGCAGCACCGTCGTGAATTCCATCGGAATTTCGAGGCCGCTCGGAAAACGCTGATTGATCTGACGAAAAGCCGAAATGCCGCTAACGCGGGCGTCGTCGACCATCCGCTTGACCTTGTCGCCGCCCATCTCGCCGGCGACCTCTACCCACGGACGGCCCAGCCATCCATCGACGCTCTCGCTGCTCATCGAAGGAGACAGCGTCGCCTCACGGATCACGCCTTCCATATCGAGAAGGAGCGTGATGTCGGGCTGTACGGTCGGTATAGCGGCCATTCTTTTTATCTGCCGATCATTTTCTACGAGGACGTGAAGCTGTCGAAACAACGACAGTCAAACCAAGGCATGGAATATGCCAACTATACCTTACACTCCACGCACGGAACGAGCCTCTGACTTTATAGGAATGCGCAGAATGTAACTGCGAAGTCAAGAAACTCCTTTGTTTTGAGGGTTTTAGTTGTCACATATACTTTACACCGCTGGGGAACCGGTATCCCGTGCCGGGGTTAATATCGCACCAACTCCGCCGATGGTCGATCGCAGGCGCCAAATTCCGACCAAATCGACGTCAAGATCGACAACAGTATTTGATACTTTAAACTGTCAATGTATCTTAACAGTCGAGGCGGCAACCAGAATCAAGGCCGAGGGAGAATAACGTGCCGGTAAGAACCATCATTCTAGCGTCGATTGCAGCAGCCCTTACCATTTCAGC
>JBOHIT010000543.1:0-6539 GCA_050726155.1 Bradyrhizobium sp. | reverse complement strand
GGATGACAGTCGGAGCCCGCGGCCCATCCTTCGAGGCTCGCCGAAGACGGCGAGCACCTCAGGATGACGTCGGATTTGTTGAGCGAGCCTTCCTCAGCCCTCACTTCAACGGCGAGTGCGGTGCCGGCAGCAGGATGGTCGAGTGCATCTCCTCGAGGAAGCCCGGCCCCTTGGTGAGGAATTCCTGCCAGGCCGGATCCTTCATGGTGTTGGCACGGACTTCGGCGCGGGCGTTGAGATCGGGATAGGCCCAGATGTGGCAGGCCTCGTTGGGCTCACCCGCCTCGGTCTGCCAGAGGCCGACGATCTTGGAATATTTTTCGCGCGCAGGCAGCACGGCGGTGAAGGCATCGAGCCATTGCTTGAGCCCGCCGGCGGGCTTGCCGCGATAGTTGCGTAATTCATAGACGTTGCCGGTCGAAGCCGGGGCCACCGGCGGCTTGATCGCGTTCATCAGGCGGACGTTCTGGCGCAGCAGCAACGGGCGGATCAGCGGAATGTATTCGCTGGTCCAGCGCGGATTCTTCGACAACTCGCCGCGAAGCCGCGCGCGTTCCTCGAAACTGCTGTAACTCCACATATGCAGGACCTGGTTGAGCGGACCGATCTCGGTCATCCAGTAGCCTTCGAGCTTGCCGTAATCGTTCTTGCGGATGTCGGCCGAAACGGTGCTCGCCGCTTTCACCATGTCGCCGAGCGTGCCGGGCTTTACGGTGTAGGTCCTCAACTCATAGATCATGGTGTTTCCCTGTGGTTTCTTGGTTCTGTAAGCATATCAGGGCATGAAAGCGGCTTGGTGACAACTGCTGCCAAAAGCAAAGCAGACACGCCCCAGCCCGCTCACCGCCGGCACGGGGCGAAGGCGCCGATCGAGGCCTATTCCGCTGCCTGCGCGTTGATTTCGCCGGACACCTGGCGGATGGCGCGGGCGAGTTGGTCGGCCGGCTGGGCGCCGGAGACCGCGTATTTCTGCGCAAAGACGAAGGTCGGCACGCCTGAAATGCCCTTCTCGGCGGCTTCCTGCGCCTGGCCCGAGATCAGCGCGACGTCCTCATCCGTTGCAAGCCGCTTGCGGATGTCGTCGGCATCGAGGCCGATATCGGCGGCGGCCTGCACCAGCACGTTGACGTCGGTGAGATCGCCGCCATCGCGAAAGTACAATTCCATCAGCCGCTGCTTCATCTCGCCGGATTTGCCCTGCGCTTCCGCCCAATGGATCAGGCGGTGGCAATCGGTGGTGTTGGGCTGGCGCTTCACGAGTTCGGGCCGGTAGGTCAAACCCTCTTCGCCCGCGGCCGTGACGACGCGGCCGGCGATGCCCTTGTAGGCCTCGACCGAGCCGAATTTGGCGGTGAGATATTCGTCGCGGCTGATGCCCTCGCGCGGCACCCAGTCATTGAGGAAGAACGGCCGCCAGCGCACCTCGACCGGGACATCCGGCACCAGCGCCAGCGCGTTCTCGATCCGGCGTTTGCCGATATAGCACCACGGGCAGACCACGTCGGAGACGATGTCGATCTTCAGCGGCTTCACGGTGCTCATGGGCGCGTCCTCGGCTTCAAATGATGGCCGGAAAGTAAGCCGATTGAGGCCCCAGACAAGGGCCCGGGCCGCATGCCGCCATTATCCCCCGCACATAACCTCCGCGGTTATTGTGGTGGCGGGCGGGGCTTCCTAGAAGTCCGGCGACGATTTAACCCGAGGGAGCCCGCCCCATGACCGTCATTTTCAAGCCGGAAGGCCCGCTGTTTCGCGCCACCGAGCAGGCCGGCGGGCCGTGGTCGCCGGATATGCTGCAGGGCAGCGCGACCACCGCACTGATGACGCGGGAGGTCGAGCGGCTGGCCAACGCCTCAGGATTTGCCGTGCGCCGCCTCACCTTCGACCTGTGGCGCCCAGCGGGCTTGCGCGCCTTCGGCGTTGAGACCGAGATGCTGCGCGACGGCCGCAAGGCCAAGACCATGCAGGTGCGGCTCGTGGACGGCGACACCGAGATCGGCCGCTGTACGGCATTGCTCACCGCGCAGGGTAATGAGTCGCCCGCCGACCCCTTCACCAGGAGTTCAGGCAACGACGCCCCGCCGGAGGCAGGCACGCCGCCGCCTGCCTTTGTGCAAAAATGGAGCCGCTATTTCCAGAACGTCTCGGTCCGGCTGATCGAAGGCGCGCTGGAAAAGCCCGGCCCCGCGGCGGCATGGATGCGGCTCGACGTGCCCATGGTCGAAGGCGAGGCCAACACGCCGCTGTTGCAGGCGGTGCAGGCTGCGGATTTTTCCTCTGGCGTCGGCCAGATCGTCGACATGCGCGAATGGACCTTTATCAATCCCGAGATCAGCCTCTATTTCTTCCGCCCGCCCGAGGGCGAATGGATCCTGATCCGCTCGCGGACCCGGGCCGGCGCCAATGGCGCGGGGCTGACCATGGCAAGCCTCAGCGACCGCAAAGGCGCGTTTGCCGAAGTGATGCAGGCGATGACGTTCGAGCGACGCGACGCGCAGGCTCAGGCGTCCTGAGCCGCGAGCGCGGTCAGCGTCGCTTCCGATGCTTCATCCGCCGGCATGAACATCTCCACGCGCAGCTCCTGCAGCGTGACATCCAGCGGTGTGCCCAAGGTCAGCACCGCGCCGATCAGGCCGATCGAGACGTCGCCCTTGCGCAGGCGCACCTCGCATAACGGCCCCGGCGCTTCGCTCTCGTTGAGCTGAGGTGCGGCGAGATCCGGCAGCTTTAGTAATTCGCGCCAGGTCGATTGCAGCGCCAGATCGAGCGGGGCGGCCATCGCCTCGTGCCGGGCGCGGGCCATCAATGCCGCGGCGACATCCGGCCAGTCCACGACAAAGGGGCGCAATTCGTCGGGCGACAGAAACATCCGCATGTGGTTGAGCGGGCGCGTCATCCGCTCCGCTCCCAGCAGCATCGTCATCAGCCGCGTCGCCGCGCGGTTGGCCTGCAGCACGTTCCAGCGCCGGTCGGTGACGATGGCGGGAAACGGTTCGTGCCGGCGCAGCAAGAGGTCGATCGCGCGTTTGGCGTCGGCGATCTCGGGCGCCGAGAGATCGCGCTCGCCATATTGCCGCGCGAAGCCGCCGGATTCCAAGAGCGCATTGCGGTCGCGCAGGGACAGGCCCAGCGCCGAGGCCAGTTGCAGCAGGATCTCGCGGCTCGCCACCGCCTTGCCGGTTTCGACGTAGCTGAGATGCTTGATCGAAATGCCGGCCTCGAACGCCAGATCAGCCTGGCTCATGACGCGGCGGTTGCGCCAGCCGCGCAGAAGATCGCCGATCGGATTGGCGGGCACGCCGGTAGGCTTGTTTGAACGGGAATCCATGCCGCGAGTATGCGAAGGGCGGCAAGCGCTGTAAACGCCCGCGGTGTCGCGGTTACGTCAGCCGCGCCGCCGTCTCGCGCATCCGTCGGGCGGTCACATCGTCGGCGGGGAAGAACGTCTCCAGCGCCAGTTCGGACAGCGTGACGTCGACCGGCGTGCCGAAAATCATCGTGGTCGAGATAAAACTCAGCACCTCGCCGTTCAGCCGCAGCTTGAACGGGATCGCGACATTGTCCGGCGAGAGCGGGCCGGCGCGCGCCGGCATCGGATAGGCCTTCAATTCGTGATAGAGCTTCAGCAACTCCGGATCGGCGGTGGCCTCGCACTGGCGGTGCAGCCGCTCCAACAGGTGGCTCGACCATTCGGCGAGGTTGACCGTGCGCGGCGCCAGCCCTTCGGGATGAAACGCCAGCCGCATGATGTTGAGGGGTTGGCCGAGCAAATGCGGCGGCACGCCCGCGAGCAGCGGCGCCACCATGCGGTTGGCGGTGACGAGATTCCAATGCCGGTCATAGGCCAGCGCCGGATTGGGTTCGTGCGCCTTCAAGACCAGGTCGATCGCTGCCCGCGCCGATTTCAGCGCGGGATCGTCGAGCGAGCGCTGCGGAAAAGCGGGCGCAAAGCCGGCCGCCACCAGCAAGACGTTGCGTTCGCGCAAGGGCACCTCCAGGCGTTCGGCCAGTTTGAGCACCATCTCGCGCGACGGCGCGGCGCGGCCGGTTTCGACGAAACTCAGGTGGCGCGCCGAAATCTCGGCATCGCCGGCGAGATCGAGCTGGCTGAGATGGCGGCGCTGCCGCCATTCGCGCAGATGGTCGCCGATATGGACGGGCTGGATACGTTCGGCTCGCGCCGTGGAGGCATGTGCGTTCATGGTGGAAAACCTACCATGCGAATTTCGTGGCTTCCATTACCTCCCACGTAATCGAATTGGGTCGCGGACCCGGTCATCTTCACCACCACAGGAGATGACCCATGCTGATGCTTTCGCTTTTCCTTGCGCTCTTTCGAGCCCTGCACACCCTGACGGTCTGGGCGGTGGCCCGTTCCCTCAACATGCCCGAACCGCTGGTGCACGACACCGGCGTGTTCGTGGTCGTGCAGGTGCAGACGTTCGAAAACAAGGTCGGCAAGGCGCTGTGCCCGATGCGGCTGATGCGTCGGCTCCGTTCCTGGTTCCACTGACCCCACCCCCTCAACCAAAGGAGAGAACTATGATCAACCCGTCCTCATTCCTGAGCCGCGCTTTGCTCGCCGACGCCGTCTTCAGCGGCGTATCGGCGGTGGGCCTCACGCTGGGCGCCGGCATGCTCGCGCCGTTCCTCAATCTGCCGGAGGCCCTGCTGCGCGAAACCGGGCTGTTTCTCATCGCCTATACCGCGCTGGTCGGCTGGCTCGGCACGCGGCAATCGGTACTGAAGGCGCTGGTGCTGCTGGTGATCGTGGGCAACGCCGCATGGACGCTGGGCAGCGTCGCGCTGCTGTTCTCGGGCGCGGTCAATCCGAACCTTCTCGGCCTGATCGTCGTGGTGGCCCAGGCGATCGCAACTGGCGTGTTCGCAGAGCTGCAATATATCGGCCTGCGCAAGAGCGGCGGTGAGGTGACGGCCTAAGCTGCCTCAACTGTTTCGATCAGCGGCCGTCGCAACGATGCGGCGGCCGTTGCCATTCAACTCAACGCCAGCGCCGCGAACATCCCGGCCAGTATCAGAACAAGCCCGATGACCAGCATCGGAAGCAGGCTGCTGCCGGAATATGGATCGCCCTGATCCTTGTTGGGAACGACACGCACCTGTTTGCTCATTGGACGGCTCCTGTTTCGTTGCGCCGGAATCGCTCGCCGGGTGCGAGCAGGACGCCTTGCCCGCCGGCGATGCCGAGTTCGAGGCTCGCGGCGATCCGCCGCGCCCGCTCGACGAAATGCGCGGCAGCCTCGGGCGGACAGATTTCGCCTGCCGCGGCCTCGAACAATTCGAGCCAGCGATCGAAATGACCGGCGTCGACCGGTAGCGGCATGTGTTTGACCATGGGCGTGCCGTGGTAGCGGCCCGACATCAGCGCCACCGACGACCAGAACGCGCACATCTGTTGCAGATGCGGCTCCCAATCCCGGATTCGCGCCTCAAAGATCGGCGCCAGCACGGCATCATGGCGGACCCTGGCATAGAAGCCGCGAACCAGCCGTTCGATCATGACTTCCGTGATGCCGGTCCGTTCCATGATCTCGGCCGTGATCGCCGCGCGCCGTTCTGCCCCTGTCATCGCCGGTTTCCTTAAATAGGTATTTCAAATACTTATTTAGACGGCTATAGATGCGCTGCCAAGCCGATTTTTCGAGAGGCTCCCATGCGCCTGACATCGTTCACCGATTTTGCCCTGCGCGCGCTGATGCGGCTGGCTGGCGAGCCGGCGCGCTCGTTCGCCACCAACGAGATCGCCGCTGAGTTCGGCATTTCCCGCAATCATCTGGCCAAGGTGGTGCGCGATCTCGCCGATGGCGGCTTCATCGCGACCCAGCGCGGCGCCGGCGGCGGGTTCAGCCTGGCGCGGCCGCCGCAGTCGATCACGCTCGGCGAAGTCGTGCGCGCGCTGGAAGGCGAAGCGCTGGTCGAATGTTTTCGCGCCGACGGCGGCGGTTGCGCGCTGACGCCGCGCTGCCGGCTGAAAGCAAAACTCGCCGCCGCGCGCGAAGCCTTTATGCGCGAGCTCGACGGCACGACGCTGGCGGAGTGCGCCTATCCGGCGCGATCCAGGGCAGGCACCGCGCGAGGTGCGGCATGAAAGGAATCGAATTTTCCGATCGCGCCATTCGGCGCGGAAGCCGAGCTACTTAGCCCGACGCACGGTTTTCCCCGGCTTGCGGGGCGTTTGCGAGAATTCCGGATGTCGCGGTCGGGACCTTGCGGGCGTGACCGTTGAGGGATTTCCCGCTCAAGGACTTGCCGTTTAAGGACTTGCCGTTTAAGGACTTGCCGTTCAAGTGCTTGCCGTTGAGCCTGGCGCCGTTCGCCTTGATCCCATTGCTCCTGGCGACCAACTTCTGCTTGTCCCTCGCCTTTGCCTGAAGCTTTTCCCGGGCCTTGCGCGCCCCGGCGGCCTTCGCCTTGCGCTTTTCGGCCTCTTTCAGCGCCTTGCGCTCGGCCTTGGCCTTGAGGCGGAGTTTTTCCGCCCTCGCCTCGGCGCGCTTCTTCTTGCGCTTCTTCTCGCACGC
>JBOHIT010000542.1:0-8005 GCA_050726155.1 Bradyrhizobium sp. | reverse complement strand
GCACTAAAGCGTTTTCGAGCGAAGTGGATACCGGTTCGCGTGAAGAAAACGCGTCAAGCAAGAGTCTAACGCGCGACCTCGCTCCATTCCGGACACGTACGCTGATCGACCGGCACCAGCCAGGCCTTGTAATTGGTCTTGTCGATTACCTCTGCCGGCAGCATCACCTTCTCCGGCAATGGCTCGCGCTTGAGATGGCGCACCGCCGCCCGCGTCGCGGTGCAGCCGATCTTGAACATGTTGAAGTCGACGCTCGCGAGCATTCCGCCGGCTTCGATCTGCTGCACCGCCGGGAGAATGCCGTTGATGCCGATCACAATTGCGGTCCGGTTGGCGGCCTTGAGAGCGTCCAATACGCCGAGCGCCATGCTGTCATTGGCGGACAGCACCGCATCGATCTGCTTGTGCTCGGCGAGCAGCTTTTCCATGCCGCGTTTGGCGTCGGGGGTCTGGTAGTTGCCGACCGCCGAGCCCAGCACCTCGATGGCGGGGAATTCGCCGAAGGCGCGCTGATAGCCGCGCAGCCGCTCACGATTGGTCGGTGCGGCCGGCGTACCCTCGATGACGACGATCTTGCCCTTGCCGCCGAGATGTTCGAACAAATAGCGCGCCTCGCGATAGCCGATCTCGAAATCGTCGGCGCCGACATAGGTGACGAAATTGCCCGGCAGCGGGTTCGACACGAGCACCACCGGAATCTTGGCCTCGTTGAGCAGCTTCACCGACGGGACCATCGCGACGTCGTCGACGGGAATGAAGATCACCGCATCCGGCCTCTCCTTGATCACCTGATCCACCATCGCCTTCTGTTCATCGACATTGTCAGGCTGCTTCGGCACGAAATGCAGCACCTTTGCGCCGGTGCTGCGCGCGATCTGGTCAGCAGCGATGCGAAAGGCTTCATAGGCCGGGTTGGTCGAATTCTTGGTGAACACGGCGATCGTCATCTTCTCGTCGGCCGCATCGGCATTGTGTGTGAGCAAGGCCATTGCGCCGGCCAGCATCGCCATCAACAGATATCGCATCGTGACCTCCCTCAATGTGGCTCGAAAAATAAATCCCGTCATTGCGAGCGAAGCGAAGCAATCCACTTCACTCAGCAAAGAAAGAATGGATTGCTTCGTCGCTTCGCTCCTCGCAATGACGTCAAATTACAACCACAGAATCTTCTTGCGATACTCGAGATCGGTCAGCAGCGGCGCCGCCGGGCCTTGATGGAATACCGCGCCGCGCTCCAGCGCGAACACGCGGTCGGCCAGCGCCAGCACCAGATCGAGATTGTGCTCGACGATCACGATCGACGTGTGCCGCCGCAACTGGTCGAACACTTTGAACAGTTCGAGGATCACGGTCGGCGCCAGTCCCTCGAAGGGCTCGTCGAGCAGGAGCAGCTTGACATTGCCCGACATCGCGCGCGCCACGGCCACCATCTGCTGCTCGCCGCCGGAGAGATAGTCCGCCGCGATATCCATGCGCTCGCGCAATCGCGGGAAGTATTGCAGGATTTGCGCTTCGTCCCACACCACGCCGTTGCTGCCGTCGGTCTTGCGCGCCAGCCGGCCAAGCGCGAGATTTTCCCGGACCGTCATCCCGGCAAACAGCCCGCGGCCCTGCGGCACGTAGCCGATGCCCATCCGCGCGATATCGGGCGCCGGCAAACTGGAAATATCGATGCCCGAAAATTCGATCGCACCCGACGACAGCGGCACCAGGCCGGCGAGCGTCTTCAACAGCGTCGATTTGCCGGCGCCGTTGCGGCCGAGCAAGGCGACGATTTCGCCTTCGCTCACGTCGAGCGAAGCGTCGTGCAGGATATGACTCTTGCCGTAGAACGTGTTGACGCCCTCGAAGCGGAGAATCTGCGCCGCGCTCGCGTTGGTCTCGTCGGTGCGGGCATGAACGACCTCGGGAACGCCGGTGCCGGTATAGATCTCCTGCACCCGGCGGTCGGCGCGGACCGCAGCGGGCGTGCCGGTCATCAGCACTTCGCCCTGGTTCATCACGGTGACCATCTGCGAGAACCCGAGCACGCGGTCGATATCGTGTTCGACGATCAGGACGGGAATGTTGACGGCGACGTTCCTGACGAGGTTCGAGACCCGTTCGCGCTCGGCGGCGGCCAGGCCCGCGAGCGGTTCATCGAGCAGCAGTACCTGCGGCTTGGAGCCGAGCGCGATGCCGAGATCGACCAGCCGCTGCCCGCCATACGAAAGTTCGCCGCCCTCGATGGTCTCTATCCCTTCGAGCCCGAGGAACTTGACCAGTTCCGCGGTCTCGGCGTGGATATCATTGTAGCTGTCGATGTCGCGCCAGAGATTGAAGCGCATATCGCTTCGCGCCTGCAGCGACAGCCGCAGATTTTCGTAGATCGAAAGTCCCTTGAACAGATTGGTGATCTGGAACGAGCGCGCCAGCCCCTGATGGCAGATCAGGTCGGACGGCACGCCCTGGATCTCGCGGCCGTTGAGCTTGATGGTGCCCTTGTCGGTCGGAAACAGTCCCGAGACCAGATTGAACAGCGTGGTCTTGCCGGCGCCGTTCGGGCCGATCAGCGCGTGGATTTCACCGGCGCCGACGGTGAGGCTGGCATTGTTGACGGCGCGGATGCCGCCAAAGCTCCTGGAGACGCCGTTCACTTCCAGCACGGTGCCGGAAAGACTCTTCGGCATCAGGAAGGCCGGCAGCGGCAAGCCGTCATAGATCTTGCGCCGGCTCATCGCCGCGGATTCCTCAGGCTGCGGCCACCAGCGTTTGCTCAAGCGCGCCCAGATGCCGACCAGCCCGTCCGGCGAGAACAGCACAAAGGCAACAAAGATCAGCCCGAACCACAGCAGCCAGTCCGAGGTCCAGATCGAAAACAACTCGCGGAACAGGATGAAAAACAGCGCGCCGAGCGCGGGGCCCAGCATGCTGCGCATGCCACCGATCACGACGATCGCGAGCAGTTCGCCGGAGAACGGTACCGAGACCGCTTCGGCGGAGACGAGGTAGTTTTGGAAGCCGATCAGCCCGCCGGCAAATCCGGTGACCACGGCGGAGATCACGAAAACGCCGAGCTTGTAACGCTCGACCGGATAGCCCTGGAAATTGGCGCGCAGCTGGTTCTCGCGGATTGCCACCAGCACATGGCCGAATGGCGAACGCACCAGCCGTAGCAAGAGATAGAGCACGCCGAGACTGAGGACGGCGACGACGATGTAATAATTGAGCGCGTTGTCGAGGCTGAACGCACCGATGCTGCCACGCTTCAGTCCACCGAGGCCGTCCTCGCCGCCGGTCACCCTGGTCCAGCGGAAGGCGGTGGTGTAGGCCAGCGCCGAAAGCGCCAGGGTCAACAGCGAGAAGTAAACGCCGCGCCGGCGCAAGATGACGATACCGACGGCTGCGGAAGCGACGGCCACCACGATCGTCGAGAGCAACAATGGCAGCCAGATATCGCCGCGAAACCAGTTGAGCTGGATCAGGCCGGCCGCGTAGGCGCCGATGCCGAACCAGGTGCCATGGCCGAACGAGACCAGGCCGGTGTAGCCGACGCAGAGATTGAGCCCCATGGTCGCGATCGCCAGCGCCACCACCATGGTGCCGGTGTTGTGCGACAGGCCGAGCGTCTGCATGCCGAACGGCAGCGCGATCAGCGCCAGCGCCGCCAGCAGCAGGGGGCGGTATTTCGATGCGGGCGACAGCTTCATTCGAACTTCTCGATCCGCTCGCCCAAAAGCCCGCGCGGTCGCACCAGCAGCACCACGAACATCAGGACATACATCGACGCCTCGCCGGCGGCGGGTTCAAAATGGATGGTGATGCCGCGTACTACGCCGACCAGCAGGGCCGCGATCACCACGCCCCAGAAACTGCCGAGCCCACCGATCACCACGACGACGAAGGCGACCGTGATGATGTCCGCGCCCATCGCCGGCTGCACGATCGTGATCGGCGCGAAGAATGCGCCGGCAAGTGCCGCCATGCCGACGCCGAGCATCACGATCACGGTCATATATGGCTGCAGCCGGATGCCCAGCGCCGCGACCATGTCGGGCCGCTGGATGCCGGCGCGCACGACGCGGCCGAACGAAGTCTTGTGCAACAGCAGCCAGACGCCGACCAGCACGGCGGCGACCACGGCCAGGATCAGCAAGCGATATCGCGAGAACAGGAAGTCGCCGAGGAACACCGAGCCACGCAACGCCGGCGGGATCGCGGCTGAAATCGGCGGCGCGCCCCAGATGATGCGGATCGCCTGTTCGGCGACCATCGCCAGCCCGAACGTTACCAGCAGGCTCAGGATCGGATCAGCAGTATAGAAGCGTCGCAAGATGTATCGCTCGAACAGAATGCCCAGCAAGGCGACCGCGACCGGCGACAGCACGATCGCCGGACCGAAGCCGAGATACTTTGTAATTTCGACGGAGACATACGCCCCCAGCGCGAAGAACGCGCCATGCGCCAGATTGACCACGCCGCCGACGCTGAAGATCAGCGACAGGCCGAGCGCGATCAGCAGGTAATAGCCCCCGAGCACGAGGCCATTCACCACCTGTTCCAGCAAGAACGCGATTTGCATATGGATACCCTGGACACGAACGGCGCCGGCTTTGCAGTACCGGCGCCGCTGACGCCAACGAAGCTCACGCGCGAAGCGCTATGCCTTCATCTCGCAGGGATTCTGCGCCTTGGTCGGATAGATCGCTTCCAGCGGATCTGCGGCCACCGGCACGGCATCCCCAAGCACAAGCATGTCCCACTTGTCCTTCATCTCGCCCTTCGGCTTCACCGTGAACGGATAGGCCTCCTGCACCAGCTGATGGTCCCAGGAGCGGAAATAGGCCTTGCGCGTCTTCATGATGTCGAACTGCGTCTGCTTTTCGAAATAGGCGATCAGCGCGTCGCTTTCGGTCGACTTGGTCTCTGTGATCGCCTGCGCCAGCAGTTTGAGCGTGATGTATTCGATCCAGGCGTGGTTCTCCGGCGGCTTGTCGTATTTCTTGATGAAGGCGGCGACAAAGGCCTTGGACGCCGGATTGTCCAGCGTGTGATACCAGACTGTCGGCCACGTCCCGCTGAGATTGCCTTCGCCGGCCGCCCAGGCGTCGCCGGTGTTGAGGTTGAAGCCGACCAGCGGATAGGGGAAGCCGAACTCGGCATATTGCTTGACGAGGTTGGTGACCTGGTTGCCCGCGAGGTTGCAGCAGACCACGTCGGGTTTGGCCTGCCGGACCTTCAGCAGATAGGGACTGAAATCGGTGACGTCAGTCGCGATCAGTTCGTCGCCGATCAGGTTGGCGCCGTTGGCATCGAAGAAGGTCTTCGCAGCCTTCAGCAAATCGTGGCCGAAAATGTAGTCCGCCGTGAGCGTGAAGAACTTCTTGCCCTTCACCATGCCCTTTTGATTGAGCGCGGTACCGACCGCATTGACCATTACCGTGTTCGGGATGTCGCAGTGGAAGGAGTAGCGGTTGCAGCTCTTGCCGCGCAGCGCATCGGAGCGGGCGCCGGTCGAGAAGAATACCTTCTTGTTGCGCTCGGCGACCTGCATGATCGTCAGCGACGAGGCCGACGAGATTTCGCCGAGCAGAACCACCGCACCATCCTGCTCGATCATGCGCTGGGCTTTGGTCGAGGCGGTCGCGGGATTGACCGAGTCTTCCGACATCAGGTCGATTGGTTTGCCCATGATGCCGCCGGATTGATTGATTTCTTCCGCGGCCATTTTCACGCCGAGCTGGGCATAGCTGCCAATCGCGCCGAGGAATCCCGTGAGCGGCGTGAGATGCCCGATCTTGATCCGGGTGGCCTGGGCGCGGACGATCGCCGGAAATCCCAGGGCGGAAGCGCCGGCAAACGCGGCGCCGGCTTTCAACAAAGTACGTCGGTTGTAGCGGGTCATGGCTGGTCTCCTCCCAGGGGGCACATCACGACGTCCTGCCTCCGATTCTCACTATGCGAGAATGTGAGAGACGCTCTTTTATTGTTGGAGGATAATTTCGAACACAGTCGCGCCTGTCAACGCCAAATGCGTCGCAGATTCGCGTCGGCAGGTCTGAAGCGGGCTTTAGGTGGATTTCGCGGTGTCGCGGGCGCCGAACTCAGCGGAGAGCCGGGTAGCGGCCGTTTGCACCAGTTTGGCGCGGCTTTTCAGCACCTGGTCGGACATCCGCCAGATCGGGCCGGAGATACCGAGCGCCCCGATCACGTCGCCGGTGAAATTGTAGACCGGCACGGCAATACAGCGCACTTCGGCGTTGTACTCGCCGTCGTCGATCGCGATCGCGCTGCGCCGGATCTCGGTGATTTCGCGCAGCAACACCGCGGGATCGGTGATCGACTTGCCGGTCGATGGTTTCAGCTCGACGCGCTCGAGGAACCGCTTCAATTGATCCGGGCGCAGCGAAGCCAGGATGATCTTGCCGAGCGCCGTGCAATGCGCCGGCCGCACCACGCCAACGCGATCGGTGAGCTGGAATGCACCGGAGCCGCTGGTACGGGCGATCACGACGACGGAATCGCCCATGCGCACTGCGAAATGCCCGCTCTCGCCGGTTTCCCGCGAGAGATCTTCCAGGATAGGCGTCGCGAGATTGACCATCTCGATTTCATCGAGCGCGCTGGCGGCGAGTGCGAACAGCGGCCGGCCGACGCGGTAGCGCTTGGAATCCCGCTCCTGCCGCATATAGCCCAGCGTGACCAGGGTTTTGGCGAGGTGGAACGTGGTGGAATTGTGCAGGCCGACGAGCTTGCTCAGTTCGGCCAAACCGATGCCCTCGCGGTGGCGCGCGACTTCCTCGAGAATCGAAAACGCGCGCCCGAGCGACTGCACGCCGCCGCGCTGGCGTTCCTCGGCGTCGTCGTCGATGTTGGGCGCGTTCGACTGCACCAGCCGTGCGACCGCCGTCTTGCGTGGCGTGGCGGGCTTCTCGCTCGGCTTCGGCTTGGTTCGCGATTTCACGGATGGGTCTCCAGAAGGACAGGGCCGAATTCTATCAGCCTGTCCGCGTCAATGAACAGCATGATGCTCCGCTGCGGGCTTGTCCAGCCATATACCACAATAGCAATTGACGTACAGTATTATGAGAAATAGGGTCCGGCCAAGCCGGCTGCGCCATTCAAGACGCGGTGTTCAATTTGTTGAGCAGGGAGAGAGTGATCCGATGTCGCGCAATATGCTCAACGGGGCCCAGGTCATTGTCGACTATCTGATCCAAGAGAAGGTGCCGCAGGTGTTCGGCCTGTGCGGCCACGGCAATATCCAGTTCATCGACGCGCTCTACGAACGCGCGGCCGATATCAAGACCATCTCGACGCACCACGAAAGCGTGGCCGGCTTCATGGCCGACGTTTATTACCGGGTGTCGGGCAAAGTGACGGCGACCTTTACTTCGTGTGGTCCGGGTTCGGCGCAACTGCCGATCGCGCTGGCCACCGCCTATCTAGATTCGGTGCCGTTCCTGGCGGTGACCGGCAACGTGCCGACCAGCCAGTTCAATCGCGGCGCCTTTCAGGAGATGTACCGACAGAACCAGGCCGACTTCCCATCGACCGTGCGCGGCATCTGCAAGCGGGTATTTCAGCCGACGCGTGGCGAGATGGTGCCGCTCGCCGTCAGGCAGGCGTGGAAGACGATGGTGACCGGCCGTCCCGGACCGGTCGTGCTGGACGTCCCATACGATGTGTTCATGGAATCGGCCGCCGAGGACGCTCCGGACGCTAAGGCGTGGAACGGCAACATTTCCAGCCGTTGCGGCGCTGATCCGGAAGGTGTCGCGAAGGCTGTCGACATGCTGCTCGGCGCGGAACGCCCCGTCATCTTTGTCGGCCAGGCGATCCGGCATGGCGGTGCGGCCGGCGAACTGCTCCAGCTTGCCGAGCGTCTTCAGATTCCCGTGGCGGCTTCGATGAGCGGGCTCGGCGCGATCGATACGCTGCATCCGCTCTCGCTGGGAATGGTGGCGCGGGGCGGTCATTATCAAGCGAACCACGCGACCCGACAGGCCGATGTACTGCTGTCGCT